>JAGXNP010000001.1:53202-60500 GCA_019894885.1 Promethearchaeota archaeon
ATCTTATGGTGGTATTTTAAAAGAGCATGAAGATTGGAACGGTTTATTTAATGAATTCTCAGGATTTGCGGGAACATTCCCTTTAATAAATCTATCTCTATATAAAAGTGAATTTCCCGATATAAATATCGAGACTGATGAGATCATTGAAGTTCAGATGAATTATGCTAGCGCTCAAACACAATCAGTTAATGCCACATGGTATAACAATGGTTATAACGGTGATACTGATTCCTCTATCGCAGTTTTAGATAGTGGTATTAATTCTAATCAAGCCTTTTTACAAGATAAAGTTGTAGGTTGGCAAAATTTTGTTGATAATGATTTGATCTCTGATAAAAATGGTCACGGAACATTCATATCCTCTGTTATTGCAGGTACTGGTGTCCTCACCAATAAATCTAGTAGTCCTTCAATTATTAAATTGTATGGAAATTACACACACTTGGAGCTATTTGAGGATTATTTGCCATCAAAAAATTATACTCTTAAAATTATCACTGTAAATATGTCTAAAAGTAGCACAAAAATTAGAATAAATTCCAGCATCGATTATCAGTTGAATGAAATAGATACTTTTTGGTTAGAATTGTTTTATAATTCTACATTGGTTAATTCTACCAACATTCAAAATCCTAATCAAATCTATTCAATAATCCATAGTATCGCCCCTACTAAAAGAGGAATCTATGATGTTTTTGTTAAATATCATAAAAAAAGTAATACTGCTCCAGCTTTTTCTTTCAACTCATCTATGTCTTTCTTTCCCGAATCTTATTATGAAAACTATAATCATTTTAATGGAATCGCTAACGCTACCAAAATTCTAAGTTATAGAGTCGTAAATAGTTCAGGACAGGGGTATGTATCAGATTTAATATCGGCAATGGCAAGCGTAATCCAAAACAGAACTATGTATCAAATAATTTCCGTGTGTTTAAGCATCGGGACAATAGGAGAAGATGTATCTGCAATTAATGCCGTAATTGACGAAGTTGTTGACAACCATATTTTAGTTGTGATTGCTTCTGGAAATAATGGTATTGAAGGTACGAAGCCTTTTAACAGTCTAGGCGTAAATAAAGATGCGATAGTTGTAGGCGCTATTAACGATAAGGATATGATAGCCTCTTATAGCAGTATGGGAAGAGATGTTGGAGAAAGTGTTCTGAAACCAGACATTGTAGCACCAGGAGGTAGTATAATACCCGGTCATCGCTCAATTATAAGTGCAGATGGAAAATCTAATGATACAACCACTTTAATTGGGACTTCGATATCAACTGCTATCGTTTCTGCGGTAATAAACATTTTAATAGATGCCAAATGGGGGAGTTGGGCTGAATGGAATAACCAGAATCTTACAAAATGGGTAAAAATGCTAAAAGCAGTATTACTCATGACTGCATCAGAGACAAATCTCGAAAGAGAGGACGATCCTAAAACAGAAATAGATGAAAGTGATTACTCACCAACTATTTTTAATGGATTGTTAAATAACCTGAAAGATGTCCATGAAGGGTACGGAAGGATAAATGTTCAAGCTGCTATTGATGCATTAACTAAAAAAATTGAGATAAATGAATCCATTAATTACGAATTGACAAGTTCAGAATTAAATCCCTTGGAAAATCATGTTTTTGCAAGAAAGCTACATTTACTTGAAGACACTCAATATAGTTTTAATCTATCAAATGTAGATGGTAATGCAGATTTAGATTTATTTCTATATGCAAATGAATCAAATCGGTTCGGAGAACCGTTGTTATTACAAGCAGCACAAAAGTTGTATGGGGATTCAGATTTCTTCTACTTCACCCCAAAACATAACCAAACAGAATGTATAGTAATAGTTAAAGCAATATCAGGGAAAAGTAACTTTACATTGAATGTTTCTAGCGTGAATAATATTTTCACTCCTGAGTTAAAAATGACCGAGATTAATTATTTCGGAGGGTCAAAAAATGATACAGTTATTAGTCTCCAACAATTTTATGGAAATGAGCCTGCTAAGAATTATTCTATTGATAATTATTGGTTTTACATAGAATATTTTGATAACGATGCTTCAAATGTACCGCCTCAAGAAGTATATTTATATATTGTAAATTCTTCAAAAAAGTATGCAATGACTCAATTAATCGCTTTTGATGACAATTATACTAATGGAGTTGTTTTTCGAAGCGATTTTGTTAAATTTTCTACACCTGGGAAATATTACTACCATTTTAACGCAAGTGATGGATTCCACCATGCAAAATATCCATTATCTGGAGTATTGAGTATCAATATCGAATTTCCGGATGATAGTGATACATTTCCATACATTCGTGATTTTAACGATGGATTTAATGGATGGTCTTATAATGGAACAGGTTGGGGATTGTTGAATCAGAGTAATCAGAATGACAATCGTTCCACCTTATATTCTGAGAATTGGTCAGCATTATATTTCGGTAGAGATCATTATTTTCCATTAAATTATACTTACCAACCATATATCATAACAAATCCATTTCCTAATGGGTCAATAAGAAGTCCCTTGTTTAATATAACCCACATCAATAGAAACACTACGCAAGTTGTTGCTAAATTAGGGCTAAGAACGAGCTTAAATTCTGGCGATTTCATATATTTTCAAATAAATCCTAATTGGACGGGCTGGATTACATTGAGAACTTATTCAGATGAAGAAAGGGACTGGTTTCTAGAAGAAATAAATATTACTCAATATATTGGAAATTATGTCCAATTTAGGTTTTTAGCCGTATTAGATGAAGATTTCGATCCTATTAATTATAAAGGATTTATGTTGGCTTATTTCGCGCTAGAAAATTATACTAACTTTCAACCGCCTGAAATAGATTTTATGTTAGATGATAACATATCCGATATTCAAGGGTTTAAATACGACAGAATCGCTTTTTCGTTAAATTACTTCGATTCCGATGCCAATTATCCCGAATATGTATTTATTGAAATTAATAATAAGAATTACTCCATGATTAATGTATATGGCGCTTGGGATGCGAGTTTAAGCTACTCCGACTCTCGTGGAATTAAATTCGTAAAATCATTCGTTTTAAGCGATTTTGCTAATCTAACTTTTAGGTTTCATGTATCCGATGGTAAGTTTTTCAATTCTACTAATTTCTTTAATCAAGATCATAATTTATTTAATTTTCAAAATACTATTGCTTACGAATTTAATGTAAATCAAAGTGGTAAATTAATTGGATTCGATTATACGCTTACATCTTTATCGGATTATTATATAACTGGAAATCCGATGCAAAAAGAGCTAACGCAATGGTTAAAAGGAGATAATAGTTGGCATCCATATTATCGCTTTGGAAATCCCTTCTTATATGGGGGATTAGGCCAAAGTTACGGTAGTCTCTCACAAGGATATGGAACCGAATGGGAAGCTAATCTTATAACATATCCTTTACATGTTAGAGACGAATACGATGTCTTCTTGAACTTTGCTTATGAAATATCTTTACAGAATGAATATTTTTTGGAACAGGACGAACTTGACAAGTGTACAATTTCTATCTCAATTAATTACGGGGAAAGTTGGGATATAGTAAAAGAATATTATTTTGATTCTGAAAATCTTGTAGGAAACGAATCGTTGGATATTTCACAATACTCCAATGAAATTGTTTTAATCAAATTTACACTACATTCCAACGAAATTACTACTGGATTAGGTTATGGGTGGTTAATATCAAATTTATACTTAGGTTATGATAAATCCACAGATTTCATCGTTCCTACTATCGAAATTATCACTCCTTTAAGCGATGAAATTGTTAGCTCAATTACTAAAATTGAGGCAAATATCAGCGATAATATTGATATTGATGATAGTCGTATAAATATCTATATCAATGATGAGTTGGTTGATAGAAAATTACTGAATTTCAATCAAGGTACCGGGGTATTAAGTTTTGAATGGGACACGACTCTATATAATGATGGGACATACTTAGTAATGGTCGTTGCTTATGATACAGAAGGAAATAGGGCAGAATCAATAGTTCCCGTCGTTGTAGAAAATGGGTTAATAAATTTTCGAACTTGGGGAATATGGTTACTAATAATTGTGAGTGTTATCGTAGTAGGCATTATTTCCTATATTTTAGCGGAAAAATATGGTAAATTTAGTTTTAGACTCCGTAGAAATACAATTGCAGAGAAACTAAGGATAAAAGAACTTGATAAAGAGCAAGTCATCAAAAGAATTGAGATCATAGAAACTCATGGAGAACACAAGAATCCCTTAATCCTCCACTGTAAGTATTGTCAATCTTGGTTTGAATCAAGTAAATTTAACATTATATGTCCGAAGTGCGATCACGACCAAATTTATGCTGCTTATAATTGTATAAATTGTGGTAAATGGTATTTTAAAGATGAGCCAGGAGAGAACTTTTACTGTAAAAACAAAAAATGTAAAGGCGTTAGACTAGTTGAGCGAGAAATTGAAGAAATTAAAAATTTATTGAAGGGAAATGATATTTTTCTAAGAAAATTCGAATATAAAGGTAAAAAATTTAGTATATTAGATAAGTAATTAAAATAAGCGTAAGTAAAGCGTGATATAGTGAATATACAAAATATCTTATATAAAATAAAATTAAAAATCAGACTCCAATTTTTACGGCAATCCTGGTTAAATTTAAAAAAAGATCGAGCAAAAGCTCTGTTTGCCATCGGTGGTATTACAGTTTCAATAATACTTCTAACCGCAATAGGTATGATCAACGATTCAATGTCTTATAATTATATGGGGATTATAACGAGTACCACTGGAAGCTCCGATATAATCATATCTAAAGCCGTAAAAACAGATTTAACGTTTGATCCTTTTTTTGATGAAACTTTAATAGATAATGAATTATCAAATATAGAGGGAGTAGATGAGTTATTTCCACGATTTATGATGCTTGTTAAAGTATCTTCCGATAATACTGATTCGAATGGCTCTTTACAAGTTTATGGCATTGATTTCTTAAAAGAAGCTAGTAATGGACAAATGGGAAATTTAAACTTGGTGGATCAAAATGGTACGGACACGGGAAGACTTTATGTTGATGAACCAAATATGGGGGAATGTGTTATTTTATGGAAGGTTGCAGAGCTTCTAAATGTGAGTATCGGAGACTTAATCCACATAAATTATCAGCAATATGCTTTAGATGTTGAAGTTGTGGCTATCTGTAGACAAGAATTAAAATTTACTGAATTAGAAAACGCTCTAATTATTATCAATTTAGAACAAGCTCAATCCTTTATGCAGCGTGAAGGAGAGATTAACTTAATAATGGGTACCATTGAAAATCCACAATCAATTTACGTTGTTAGCGACATTGATTTCACGAAACGAAAAATTAGGGAAATAGGTACGCGAATTCAACAAAGATTAGATCCTAATGTTCACTCCGTATCAATGCCGAAATTAGAAGAAATTAGTGCCCAACAGTTTTTATTAATAAGCATGACAATCATTTTTTGGTTCATTACAATTATTTCTATGCTTATTACAGGTATTTTAATAAATTCTATTCTTTCTACATCTACAGAAGAACGAATTAGAGAATATGGAATCTTAAGAGTTGTAGGAGGAAAAAAAATGTTTCCTGTAAAAATGGTAGTTTTTGAAGGTATAATGATTGGAGTTATCGGTTCTATTATTGGGATAATCTTAGGTCTTATTGGAACGCCACCAATTGTAGGCACACTGTTCGTTTTAACAGACTTTCCCCTACAGAACATGGATTTTGTTATTCAACCTCAAACAGTTATTTTAGCATTTTGTATAGGATCTATAGTTTCTTTAGTAGTATCTTTATTTCCTGCATTAAAAACTGCCAAAATTGATATTATTAAGTCAATTACGCCATTTCACAAGAAAGAAGAAGGTTGGGAGGTAAAAAAAGAGGGAAGCGTGAATATTAGGAGTTTTCTAATTGGTTCAGCACTTGCTACTATCGGTATGATAGTGTTTATACTATTACCAAGCGTATTTGTATCGGGTGAAATGATGATGATTGCCGGTCTATTTATTGGGCTTATTGCTGCCATTTTAATAGGGATGGTCTTCGCATCAGTAGGCATTATACCTATCATACAAAGCCTGTTAATTGGAGCTTTCACGCCTATGATTAAGAAATATGCATATATTATTAAAATATCGCTAAAAAGAAACAGAAGACGGAATACAAGCACTATTGTAATGTTTGCGATTAGTTTTTCTTTTATCTTCTTTATTACTAGCGTCTCAGAGATGCAATCGAAGAATATGTCGACAAATTTAAGATTTCAATACGGTTCAGATTTAGTTTTAATTAATCAGGGAATAAACCCCGAAACTAACGCAATTACACTCGATACGATTCAAGAACTCAATATTATTGATGGAATAGATGAAATTGCTATATCCCTGTATAATATGTTTGATATTACTTCCGTCTTATCGGTTTTATTCGACTTTAGCGAGGGTGGAGGTGGTTTTGACGAGGACTCTATTAATGATGCTTTTATAAACATCTTTGAATTTTATACTGAACAAGCGGAAGAGAAATATCAAGTAAAAGCGGGAGATCTAGTAAATTTCGACAATATAGAAGTAGGATTTATTGGTATTGAGAAAAATTATTATGAGTTAATGGATAATGATTTGATGATTTGGAGTAGTCCACGGAGTGGATTTAATTATTCATTCAGTCAAGTCTTTAACGAAAATAATACTTGCATCATCGCTAAATCTCTTGCGACTGTTTTCGGCATTGATGATATCGGAGAATACATTCGATTAACATTTTACAACCCTCAAATTCCAAACGACCCTGGAAATATTACTCTATTCCGTGTTGTTGGTATTTCAGGAGGTATGCCAGGATTTTCAAACTTTAGAACTACAGAAGCTACTGCTGAAGGCGGAGGTATTATGGTTTCTTTAGAAAACTATATGAGGTTAATGAATGTTAAAGATCAATGGAACGCAAAAATGGTTGTTGATAAAGCTTTTATTAAGCTTAAGGATGATTCTGAGGTTCTAATTGAAGATACTAAAGATGAAATACGAGATATATCTACAGGGAAAGATTATTTTCTTGACGATGCGATAACAAAAGTAAATATAATGCTAGCTATGTTTGAACGACAAAGCAGTTTAATGGAAGTTGTACTTTGGTTTGCAATTGTTATTGCAATTTTTGGTTTAGTAAGCACAATGTACGCAATAATGTTGGAGAGAAAATTTGAAATTGGTATTTTAAGGTCTATGG
>JAGXNP010000200.1 GCA_019894885.1 Promethearchaeota archaeon
ATTTAATTGAATTCATAATAATTCTAAAGTGGAACATATTGAATGAATCTCTACAATTTATTTATAAAGAGGAGTTTTGGTACGTTAGTGCTTTCATAAACAGCGCTAATATTAACGCAGAGGTAAAAAGTCAGGAAATTGAGGATCTAATCAAAATTAAATTTAAAAATTTAGAGGAAGAAGATATATTTCGAAAAGATCTGAAAAACGATATCCTGGAACTAATAAAACATATTTCTATTAAATGCAGTTGGGTGAAATGTTTATCTAATTTCCTCTATAAAGATGAAAATTCTGAGAGAGGTTTTAATACATTAGGATATTTTCAATTCGAAGTAGAACATTATAAAGAAGATCCTTCAAGTAAAAAATCGTTAAACCCCCTTTTAATACAACAAATTCCATTTCTTGTCCTAGATATCCTCAAAATTTATAACAACAAGCTTGGAAATGAAGACTTTCATTTTGATACCGAAAGCCCTATTTATGTGTTTGTGACTTCTAATAAGAGTGAACCAAATAATATCGTTTGGAACCCGGATAACATTGAAAAATATAAGAAAATGATTGCTAACTGGACTGAAATATATTCAGGACAATGGGAAGATTATTCTGAAACATTATTTAACAAGAGAATCGAAAATAATTTGTCTAATCGGCTTTCAGAGTTACATTTTTTAAGAAGAAACTCTGGTTTTATTTACATGGCTGAGGAAAATTATGAAAAATTCTTTAAATCCTACATGATACAATATGTATTAGATCCTACACCAAAACTGAGGGCTGTGTTGTTTGCTTTACGCTCAATAAACGAATCGTTGGATTTACTGTTTCTAAAAACTCAATCACAAGCATTTCAAGGGTTAAAAGTAATAGAACAAAAAATTAGGAACTTAAGATTATTAAGAGGAATGATTCAAACTACTCTTAGCGCAATATACAACGAGCTTGATTATAATCGAAGACAACATTACACGAGCGTATTGAAACATCTATTAACCGAATTTGAAATAGAGAATATAGTTGATCGAATAAATCAAAAGTTTAATTCAATTTACGATGTAATGGAAGATATATATCATAAAAAGAGCGACGAAAACCAAGAAAGAACTGAAAGAGGATTAAATTTACTGAATTTACTTTTTGGAGCAGGAATCTTAGCCGACTTGGTGGGTGTTATTATGATTTCCTTAAATTTACAAATGGGGAATCTATTTAGCTCTTTATTAAATGGTTTGATAGCAATCTTAATAATAGGAATATTGGTAGCAACAATAGGATTTTATTTGAACAACCGTATACAAATGAAGAAGGCTGAAATTGGAAAAACAGTTGATGCTGTAATTGAGGATAAAGCGGGAAATGTAATATTAATAAAAAGAAAATACCCTCCCTTTCAAGGTTATTATGCATTACCTGGAGGTTTTATAGAAAAGGGAGAGGGTGCGATGAAAGCGTTATTAAGAGAAGTGAAAGAAGAAACTAATTTAGATGTGAAAATATTACATAAAATTGGTTTTTATAACGAAGAAGGGCGAGATCCCCGAGGTAATATACATTCTACAGCTTATAAGTGTTCAATCATTGGAGATATCACACAAATGAAAAGCGGCGATGATTCTAAAAAAGTAGAGCTGATACCTAAAAACAAGCTTCAGTTCATCGAATTAGCATTTGATCACAAAAAAATATTAGAAGATGCAAATTTACTGAATTAGCTTACTTTAATTAATTTTTTTTATTCAATAAGTTTAAAATTTAACCCATACTTCTTAATTTTTAAAAAACTGAATTTTGACAATTTTATAATGCCTTTTATAATGCCTTCTCCAAGAACGGGAAAAAGACCTCAAATCCATGAAACTGCCTACATCGCTCCAACAGCAGTAATAATAGGAGATGTTACAATTGGAGAAAGAAGCAATATCTGGTTCGGAGCTGTTTTAAGGGGAGATTGGGGAACAATAATTATCGGTGACAATACCAGCATTCAAGAAAATGTAACTATACATAACGAAATAGGTTCTATAGTAAACATAGGCAATGATTGTATCATTGGTCATCACGCTATGATTCATGGACCGTGTACTATTGGAAACGGGTGTTTGGTTGGAATAGGTGCTAATGTATTACATAGATCCAAGATGGGTGATGGTGCCGTTATAGGCGCGGGTGGTGTGTTAATAGGTAAGGAAATACCACAAAGAAGTTTAGCCGTAGGCGTTCCAGCTGTAGTTAAAAAGCAGTTACCTCAAATTGGTAAGATGGAAGGAGCAAAAACGTCTCGTATGTATGCTGAAAATGGAAAGTTGTTCAAGGAGTTTTTTGAAAAGAATTCTAAATATTCAAAATTCTAAAAACTTTTTTTTTAATTCCATTATTTAGATCTAATTACTCTCATTCCTATAATGATATTATAATTCTTTTTAATTATACTCTCTAAAATATTTATATAAGATTATATATAATAGATACTTAAAGAAATCTTAAAACATAAAACAAAAAAAGAGCTTGAACAAAATGAATTTTATAAAAACTTTTTTAATAACACTTGCTATTTACATAGGATTAAATGCTGTTTTCCTTGCCGTTTCTATTTTTATATCTACTTCATTTCCACTTGATGATATCTTTTTTGTTGTATCTACTCTATTTTCGCCGATTATGAGTACTCCCGGAACTAGCTTTATGGTAGCTATTGGTCTAATAGCAGCATTTGATTTATTAGTATTTCTATCATTTCTAGCATTAATAGTTCCTCCATTAGTAGCAGTAATCGTTGGTGCGAGATTAGGAGAAACCGGTAAAATATCTTTTTTATCTTGGTTTTTAACTGCTGTAATCTCTTGTGTTGTTTATCTCTTGCTTCTAATCCTCGGTCAAGATGCTTCCACTCTTCTTGGTAATACATGGGCGGGTTTACAATTATTATTTGGATTTATCGGTGCGATACTATATATGATAATAGCTGGAGTCGTTAATGGAATTTTCTATGGGTGTTTCTCGTATCTATTTAGTAAAGGCTCACTCTAAAAAGAATATTTTAGTTTAATCATTCCTTTTTCTATTTTTTTTTTACTTATTTTGAACAAAAACAATTAGGATTTTTTACAAGATCAATAGTATTAAACATTAAGTCTAAAAGATTAACCATAAGTAACTTATTTTCTAGATTAGGCAACCCCAATGATGTTTTAATAACTTCCAAAGCCTCCAAAGTACCCAATATTCCCGGAGTTACTCCAATCACTGGGAGAGGTCCATCTTTAGAATCACTAATATTAGGTCTATTAAAAACACATTCATAACAAGCAGTTTTTTTTGGATCTATGGTAATGATCTGACCGTAGAAGTCTTTAATGCCCGCGATGACTGCTTTAATGCCATAATTAACCGCTACTTCATTCACAAGAAATTTTGTTTTAAAATTATCGCTACAATCAACGATAAAGTCTTTGTTTTCAATATATTTCACGACAGAATTTTCATCTACATACTCATTATAAGAATTAATTTCAACTTCAGAATTTAATGTAGCTAAACTTTCCTTAGCAGCAAGCACTTTCTCTCTTCCAATTTGAGTTTCCTTATATAAAATTTGCCTTTGAAGATTGGAAATTGATAATGTGTCATTATCCAAGATTGTTAATTCTTTTATACCTGCTGCCACAAGGTAAAGTGAAAAAGGGGAACCTAATCCACCTGCACCTATTTGTAATACTCTAATTTTTGACAGCTTTTCTTGACCCGCTTCACCTATGGAGGGAGATAATATTTGTCGAGAGTACCTTTTTCTCTGTGATTCAGTAAGAATTTTTATTCAACCTCCAAAAATTTTTGAATAAATTTTATAAGTTCTTCTACCTCAATTAAAATTATTCCCAAGTCAATATTCAACTCAAATAAGGTAATAAAGATTAAATCTTTATTGATTGCATAAATAATTAGTTGTTCCTCATCAAATTCTACAGTTAAATTAACGACTTTATCCTTAAATGTTGTTCCCGCGGTTTCCATTGCCTCAAACATGGTAGCTGCCATGGCACCAAATTTACGATCGTCTATATGTCTTGGTAGTCTAGAAATTAAAATCAATCCATTTCGATTTACTATAGCAGTGCCACTTATTCCGTTGACTAAATCTAATTTATCTAATTCTTTTGTTATAATGCTATTTTTTAGTGTTTCAATCATTTTCTTGAGATTTATAGCATATTAAAAAAGTGAATTAATATAACGAATTAATTGAATATTATATAAAATTATGTGTTCCTTTTAATTCCCTAAGGACTTTGATTAGCTATAAAATAATAGCAAAAGATTTTAAGAATTATATTTAAAAACAATTAGGAAACATTGCCTAAGCGTGGAAGCCTTTAGTCTTGTTAAAAGCTCGATATCTAGTCCTCCAACTTGCTTGACGCATTTTGGTAGTTCTTCCGAAACCACATTGAGCACAGAACCTTTTACTTCTATGATAACTATGCTTTCCACATCTTCTACATGTTTTATGACTTGCTGCTTTATTCTTTTTTCCCTTACTAGGAGTTCCTTTACCCACTTTCGCCACCTATTATTGTTTTAACTAAATTCAGATTCTTTTCGATGCATTAATTTATCATGCAATTTTTCATCACTTTCAGCTTCAACGAACACTATTTTCTCTCTATCTTGCCCAATGAATATTATTGAAGCGCCTCTGATCATTACGGTTCCAATATCTTTGCTTCTTTTTCCACCGCGGCCAAAATATATCTCTTTCGCGTCTTCTACAATTAAATTCATGTAGGAGTCGAACATAATAAGCTTGCCTGTTAAGTACGTGTTCCAAATCTTTAATTTGATTCGAACCTTCGGTTTTAGAATTGCCTTACTTAAAGTTCTTGAGATTGTCGACTGACTCATAGAGAACACTCGTTAAAATAATAAATAATATTCTATAAAAAGATTGGAAAATATAAATATTTTTTTATTTGTAAGTATTTAGTAGCAGTAGTAGAATAATTGATTAATCAATTTTTATGAAAAAAATGAAGAAAATTGGAATTTTTGATAGTGGTGTTGACACACCAGAAGAAATTATACTTGCAGCCGGATTCACTCCATACAGGTTGTTTGGAGATCCTGAAATCGAACCCAACCAGGCAAATGAGCATATTCCTTCTACTCACTGCTTATGGACTAGAAATCTATTAGAGCTTGCGATTAAGGGGCTTAATAATGATGTTGTGGGGATTATAACGACTCATGGATGTGATCGTACGAATCGCGAATTTGATATATGGAAAGAGTGTGTTGATGTTGATTTTATGTATTTTCTAAACTCTCCAAGAAAGTTAGATTCAGCAGCTTTAAAGTTCTTCATAAACGACCTTAATGAACTCATAATTCAACTTGAGGAACACTTCAATATCAAGATAACTAAAGAGCTTCTACGAGAAAATATAAAAAAAATGAATATAATTCGTAAGTTGTTGAGGG
>JAGXNP010000201.1 GCA_019894885.1 Promethearchaeota archaeon
TCCTTGAGTAGGAGATTGATATTCGATACTATATCCAACGGATAAATGCTTCACATTAACTCTTGCAGCTAATAATGACGATGTAAAATTAGCAAATGAACCATAGTCATCCACACTGCCCAATTCAACAATATATGCGTTTTTTTTCCCATTTGATGTAAGTAATATTTCATCTTCCCATTCTGTGCCCTCATACGAATATAAGGCAACATAGCTGTCTAATCTTCTTCCAAAAGTCCATTTATCTTGCTGAACTACTTCATCAAAAGCCCATCGAGGGAAATATGCTTGGGTAATATCCTTGAATTCAAGTATGGCGTAAACTAATTCTAATATCAAAGACTGCGAAAGACGGTCATATTGAATTACACCAACATTTTTATAAAGAGTGGCCCGGGGCTTAAAACCTCCCACATGGTCTTCACCTCTAAATCCTCCATGTGAATTTGTAAATACTGTAGCATATTCATCTAAACTTGCTTGCCAAATATGCTCTTGCATGCCCATAAGCCCTTTTTGATGATCTTGGGCTCCTGAAAGCTGATAATAAGGTGTTCGATATGTATAGGTGTTTACTTCTTCAAGAGCAACCCCTTGAGTCGCTTCTTTTAGAAATGTGCAAACTTCACTTAATGATATTCCATATAAATCTGCAGCAAATTTCAAAAGGTCTACTAACAATTCATCCTCAAAAACTAAGTTGGGATCAATATCATAAGTATCTATTAAATCTAATGTAGATTCAATTACAGGACCAGCAGCCAAAGTTGACATTGGCCACCAGAACATTAGATCATCTTCGCTTGTATACCCAAAACCATAAGTTGGACCATCTTCAATATCAATACTACCTCGCTCTTTATGCTCATTATAATCTAAGGTATAATTGGCAATAGCTTCTAAGATAGGAGGGGGTGAATATCTATCACTAGTTGCTAATGCTACAGCCGAGGAACTATCTCCACTATTTGGGTCATGATATCCAACCCCAAGCAAAATCCAAGCTATTTCTGCTATAGAATCCCTTGATGGAAGGTCTAAAAGGCTTGTGCCAACCTTTTTATTATCCTCTGTGCGACCATGTGTAGTTGCATATGTACCTTTGAAGAAATTATTCGCAAAATCAAACGCAAGTATATCCACAAGCATTGCCGCCTTAGTCGTGGTATCATTATCTTGAGCAAATTCCACTAAGTTTAATATTGCCATTAAATCTTGATTGAAATAGATATTTGAATGCCATTCAGCAAATCCAAATCGTGCTCTCCAGTTTATCCACCTGTTAACTAAAGGAAGTGCATGATTAATATGGTCTGTTCCATTCATTCCTGAATTTGTGAAAGTCTCATTAGGGTAGAGTTGCCCTGCTAATAATTCAGCAGTATGAAAGAGAATCATATGATTTTCTGTCCACATTATCATGTCATCTTCCCCTGGTTCTGTGAACCAATATTTAAAGTCAAGAATTACATCTTTTGCTTGAGATTTGAAAGTCGAATTTAGGGCGTGACTAACATTATCTAGATACATAGTCCTTAGCAATGAAACGATCCTAAAATCAGCAGTATCTTCTCTATTGTTAATCTTATCAAAAGAACTTAGAAAAGAAGCTTCGTTCACGGACTCGTTTAAATAAACTCTTGTAGATTGAGCATAAAATCCGTTACTATTGTTACTGTCAATTAAATATACATTTTTCCGTGCATCATACCCTATTGAAGCGTTGTAGGAATTTCTTAAGAGATTATAGTTATCAGGAAGATTATTGACCCATCTTCTGCTTTGATTTATTTTTGATGGAATAGAGACTATCGAAGGAATAATGAGCAGAACTGCAACTATTATTAATGCTTTAAAATGTTTTTTAAGTTCGATTTTCATATTCAACAATCTTAATTTTTATAAAATTTAAATTATAATTGAGTTTAATATCAACCTTTGTACTTTTAAAACTTTATGCTGATGCATTTTCATAAATAGACCGCTTCTTTAAATCAAGATTTGTTTTCTTTAAAAATTAAAATAGCATACCCTCTTTTAATAATTTGATACACAGATGTTGTCGGGTAATAAGGACTTTTTTGTGCTTTTGTCTAATGCCGTAAAGAAGTATAAAGTCATATCAATTATTGGTTTGTCTAAAAATGTGAGCAAAACCACCACATTAAACCACATAATTAATTTATTAAAGAATAAGCTTACAATTGGAGTCACATCCATTGGTCGAGATGGAGAACCTTACGATGCGATTACAGAACTCCCAAAACCTAAGATTATAGTTGAAGAAGGAACAATTTTTGCTACAGCAGAAGATTCTTTAAAGAATAGCGATATAGAGACCGAACTTATTAAAGGCACTGATTTCACTACGCCACTCGGGATTATCAATATTTATAGAGCAAAAAATAAAGGATATGTTGAATTAGCAGGCCCTTCGATGAATAAACAATTAAAATTCTTATGTAATGATATATTAAAGATAGGTTGCGATGTGATTTTTATTGATGGTGCATTTGATAGGAGATCCTTCGCAACACCGCTTATTTCTGATGCAACAATATTATCCACAGGAGCATCTGTATCCCAAAACATGGAAAGGGTTGTTGAACTAACTTCCCATCTTTACGATTTATTTAGCTTGGAGATTGTTAAAGACGATAAAATCAAGAAAATCAGTAAAGATATCTTACGCACTGCTCAAGTAGGAATTATAAATGATGATTATTCGTCTAATAAATTAGAAGAATCTACGGCTTTAGGATCGTCTAAAGTAATTTTTGACCAGATAACAAAAGACGCTAAATATCTGGTAATAAAGGGAGCGATAACCGATAGTATTTTAGAAGAATATATAATCAATAAAAAAGTTAAGGATATAACTGTAATCACCACAGATCCTACTAAATTATTTATTAACAAGCAAGTTTTTTATAAATTTATAAAAAAAGGGGGTCGCTTAAAGGTGCTAGATCGCATTAATTTAATTGCAATTACGGTTAATCATACTTCACCACTAGGGTATGAATTTGAAAATAACCAGTTCATGAGGTTATTACAAGAGAGAATTAATGTTCCTATATTCAATCTTGGTCCTTGTGACAACTTATAATTTAAACTTTAGATTATAAAAATTATCTTTAGAGATGAAACTCAAATGAATAAATTAAATTTGGATTTTTCATTAGTAGAAACTGCGAGAAAAATAGCGAGAATTGTTGCAAATGATACTCAAAAGTTCATTGATAAACACACCACTACTTCAATAGAAAGAACTATTTGTAGATTATTAGGGATCGATGGGGTTGATGAGTTTGGAGTTCCATTACCTAATGTAGTAGTAGATCATATTCAAAAATCAGGATTAATCAATAATGGCATTGCATTATACATTGGGAATACCATCTTGCATACTCAGTTATCTCCCCAAAACATTGCAGGAAAACTCTCTCAAGAACAACTAGATATGACAGAGATTCCTTTAAGCAACATATCTGTGATAAAAGAAGTACTAACTTCGATAACACAGAAAAATTTGAATATAATTAAACGAAACAAGCAACATAGAGAAGAATTAATTAATAGATATGGGGAAAAAACAGAACCACTAATATATTTAATTGTTGCTACTGGAAATATTTTTGAGGATATTGTTCAAGCACAAGCAGCAGCAAGACAAGGTGCCGATGTTATAGCAGTTATACGCTCTACTGGGCAAAGTTTATTAGATTATGTACCTTACGGTGCCACAACTGAAGGTTTTGGAGGAACATACGCAACGCAAGAAAATTTCCGTCTTATGAGGTCAGCTTTAGATAAGGTTAGTGAGGAAGAAGGTAGATATATTAGACTTACTAACTATTGCTCAGGACTTTGTATGCCAGAGATTGCTGCCATGGGAGCTTTTGAAAGATTAGACATGATGTTAAATGATGCATTATATGGCATTTTATTTAGGGATATAAACATGCAAAGAACGATAATTGATCAATATTTTTCAAGGATGATAAATGCGTATGCCGGAGTAATCATCAATACAGGGGAGGACAATTATCTTACTACTGATGACGCTTATGATGCAGCTCATACAGTGCTCGCATCACAATTCATTAATGAACAATTTGCGAAATTAGCAGGTTTAACTGAAGAGCAAATGGGTTTAGGACATGCGTTTGAAATGAACCCTGAGATGGAAAATGGATTCGTTTTCGAACTTGCTCAAGCACAAATGGCTCGGGAGATCTTTCCAAACGCTCCTTTGAAGTACATGCCCCCGACTAAATATATGACTGGAAATATTTTCAAAGGTCAGGTCCAAGACGCATTATTTAACATTATTACAATTCTTACAAATCAGAGAATTCACCTACTAGGAATGTTAACGGAAGCAATCCACACTCCATTCATGTCAGATCGGGCTTTATCCATTGAAAATGCACAATATATTTTTAAAAATATGAAAGATTTAGGAGACGAAATCATATTTAAGGAAGGGGGGATAATGCAACGACGCGCCAACGAAGTATTAAATAAAGCTCTTGAACTTCTAACTAAGATAGAAAAAGAAGGTTTATTTAAGACAATTGAAAAAGGGATATTCGCGCAGATAAAAAGACCCATAGATGGTGGGAAAGGATTAAACGGTGTAATTCTAAAAAGCAAAGATTATTTTAATCCCTTCCTGGAATTCATGTCAAAAGAATTACACTTAGGAGGTAAAAAATAATGGGTGGTGGACTCTATTCTACAGAAAAGAAAGACTTTGACAAGAATTTAGATTTAACTAAAATCAAACCTTATGGAGACACAATGAATGATGGAAAAATACAGGTTAGTTTTACTCTTCCTGTAGATGACGGAGAAAAAGCTATATTTGCAGCATTAGAACTGGGTAAAAAGATGGGGATAGAAGAACCTTCAGTAGCATATCATGTATCTTTAGATAAGGGATATACGTATTTTGTGTTATATGGAAGTCTTAAACATTCTATCGATTATACCAAGATAAAAGTGGAATCTGTAGAAATTGAAGCGATGACGATCGAAGAAATAAATGATTTTATTAAAGCAAAAATAAAGCGAAAATTGATTGTTATAGGTGCTACAACTGGAACTGATGCTCATACAGTAGGTATCGATGCCATAATGAACAGAAAAGGTTTCGCCGGACATTACGGTTTAGAAGGTTACGAAATGATTGATGCCTATAATCTTGGCAGTCAAGTATCAAACGAAACTTACGTAAAAAAAGCAATAGAACTAGAAGCTGATGTACTTCTTGTTTCCCAAACTGTAACACAGAAGGATATTCATGTGAGAAATTTAACCAATCTGGTCGATCTACTGGAAGCTGAAGAGATAAGAGATAAAATCGTTTTAATTTGTGGTGGTCCAAGAATTTCGAATGAATTAGCGAAAGAATTAGGA
>JAGXNP010000202.1 GCA_019894885.1 Promethearchaeota archaeon
CTCTTTAACTTTTCTATGAGTGTATCACTTCTAATTTTTAATTTATAGTCAATGCTGATTTCTAAGGCTTCATTGTAGAGATTTACTGCCAGTTGTGAGTGACCAAGAGCTAAAAAATAATCACCTAACTCGCTAAAAACTATAATAGTATCTAAAAAATTTTTTTCCATATCCATAGTTGAAATTTCTTCCATGATTGCCATCGCGGTATCAGTTTCTTCGCCTTGGATATAGAGAACAATTGCTTTCCCGATCGCACATTTAAGTTTAAGTCTTTCGTCGTTATATATATCAGCGAGCTCTTCTGTAAAGTTATATGCCATTACGGCGTTATTATAAAGTCCATGAAACAGTAAAATTAACGCTTTTACATAGTTTAAAGTTAAACATGTTTGGTGATTATGGATTATTGTAGAAAATAGAGCGGCTCTTTCTAAAGAGTCTATAGCATCATTAACTCTACCTAAAGAAATTAATAGAAAGGCTCTTAGGAATTCCATCTTAGAAATCTCGCTACAGATTAACTTTTCAACGATTTCGTAATCTTTTAAATTGTTTAATTGACCTGAAGCAATTTGCAATAATGAAATCAAGAAACCATTACCTTTCTTTAAAAATGTTACCGCTTTCTTAGAATCGTGCTTTTCAATTGCTTTGCGAGCCTTTTTTACATATTCACGAGATATTTTTAAGTTTTCAAGGAAATTTAATATCCCCGTTATTAACTCTTCATCACTACCTGCTAGTTTCTGATTTTCAATATATTTTTCGCAAATAGCAATTTCTTGTTCATATTTGTTTGATCCTATTTCAAATTTAACGGGACCCTTTTGATTATCAACATAGTTTGCATCTTGAGTTATTATAGAGTCTTGAGTCACACTTATTGCCTTCTCAATTAACCATGTTATTTTTTCTTCAGCAGGATAAATGTTAGAACGTTCTATCATATAAGATAAAGTGTAGTTTAAACTCTTTTTCCAAATATTTTTAAAATAACTCCGTAACTGCTTATTGGGAATCGTTCTATGAATCTTAAGTAAAAAGCTGGAGAGTGATAAAATATTGATTTGTCCATGGAAGAAAAAACTAGCATTTTTGACAAGTTTAAAATCATCAGAAACTAAATGTATAGTGAGACCATGATCGTTATTCAGTAGTTTTTGAGAGAGCGATAACAAAGATAAATCTGGATCTTGAGCAGGAAACCGAATACCTTGCTTACTTAGATCATTTTTAATAGTTTCTATTTCAGAATCGGTTATTTCTTCAACATGTACGATTGTTTGGAATTTTTCACGGAACGTATGGGGTGCTTTAATTTCATCAAAAACAATTGCACTTATGTAATACTCAAAACCTAAATCCGATGCGACGGTATCAAGGTTACCAAGCACATTTTTAGCTCTAATCGAGTTCATACAAATAAAGAAATTTGCATCAAATACTACGATTTCTTTCTTCTTTGACATAATCACTTAAAACTTCTCCTTTCTTCATAAGCTAATCTTTAATCTATTGACACATTTTAGATATTAATGATTATATTAAATCTCTAGTATTTTTCAAGTTCTTAGAATCTGTGATTAAAAATGAAAATTCTTAGTGTGATCGGATATTCTGGAAGTGGAAAGACTCATTTAATTGAATTTATGATTGAGAAATTTAAAATCGAATTTAACCTTAAAGTTAACGTAGTAAAAAACATACATGAACATAGAATCGACGAAGAAGGAAAAGATTCGTTTAAATTTTCTGAAGCTGGTGCGGTTTTTTCTGTTATTAAAAATAAGTTTAATCAAAACGCTATTTATCTCAATAAAAAAATCAGCTTAGATGCTCTAATAAACTGGCTTAATAAAAGCCCATATAAAGTTGATCTAACAATTATTGAGGGTTTTAGAAATGAATCGTATCCTACTATTTTATGTGTAAAAGATTTACAGGATATTGAAACCCAATTAAACAAAAATGTTAAATTGATATCAGGTTTAATCACTCTAAATAAATTCAGCGAGGAAAGAGAATTTCAGATACCAATTTTTAGTATAAAACAAAATTTTGAACGATTTACTAAAATTTTTAATATACCTTAAAAGTTAATAGATTTAATCAGCATTTTCCCAAATACCTGCGAGTTGTTGGCAAACAAAATCGATATCTTGTAGATTTTCTTGGTGTTTTGCGTCCTTAACAATGTAATTTCTTAATATCTTATATATCTCCGTTTTATTTTCATCATTTTTTATCAAATCACGAATTTTCGATATAAAATTGATAATTGGAGTTATAAGTCCTTTGATTAACCACTCCTCGAACATTATCTGTTCTGTTGACGACTGAAAATTAAACGTAATAACAAATCTAGCAATATCTTCATATCGATAGAAATATTTTTCAGGTATCTCGATTTTGTAATTTTCTAAATCCTTTAGTAAAGCATCTTTATTCAAGCTTATAATGTAATCAGGCCAAACATCATCTGAAACGTTAAGATCACTAAAAATAAATAACTCTAATACCCTCAATGCGATATTTTTGCCAATATATCTACTTCTTGGGTCGATAAAGTTTTTGGACGCTTGGCTTGGAAGTTTCCTGAGAAAGATTTTGTCTATGAGTGTGTAAAGCATTCTACAAACATGATCCACTATTATTTTAAAATTTAATGGTTCATTACTCGGATTTTCTCCTAAAGTCTTATTTTCAATCTCAATCAAACGCGATATACTCGTATTCAAACTAAGTAAAAACGCTTTAAAGAAATCGTAATTAAGTTGGGAGAGTTCTTTATTAAATATTTTCTTAAAAAAGATATCTGGGTTCTCGATGTTCGTCAAAATCGAGAAATTATCTAAAAACTCTTGGATTTCGTTAATTGTGTTAGCATTAATTACATTTTCCGTTTTAATATTAAAATCATTTAATTTTGCTTTGAATTCATCAGGAAAAAATAAGATATCACTTACTTCTAAAGATTCTAAACTCCCACTTCCAAAATAATATTTTGTATATAGTAGAAATAAATTAAATTGAGATTTTTGGGAGGGTAAATTGTTTGCTTGAAATGTTGAATAGAGCGTAGATTTTTTGTCAATAAAATCAAATATTCGCACTAGAGAGTTCTTTTTTTCATCAGTATAATCGAAATTTCGCAAGAATTCTTTTCTAATAATATCTAGTTTTGGAAACACCGAATCTTCTACTCTTGAACATACGAAGTTTAAGAAATCTAATATCGGAGAAAAATTTTCTAACAGATTACATTTCTTATAGAAATAATATAAAAGATCAACAAGTTTCTCTTTAGCATTAGAATATTCGTCAAGAGCTATTTGATATACCCTTTCCCTCCCAGCTAATAATTTATCAAAATATTGTTCAGGAACCTCTTTAAAGTATTTTAAAAAATAATATAAAAACAAGTAATAATAATTTTTAAATAATTCATCTTTACTATTTTTGATAACGATTAAGAAATTCAGAGCGTTATTACTTTCACCATTCTTTAAAATAACACCGTCTATAACGATGTAAAATTTTTCATCTAATAGTTTTCTCAGAACTACTCCAAGTATTGTAATTACTGAATAGAGATAACCGGATGGAGTGGTGAGACCATCAACTTTATCATCAAAATCCTCAGCAAATTCATTAAAAACTTCCTTTTCTTCGGGAGATAGATTATAACTATACTCTAAAAATAAATTATCATCAGATATCTTCTCTTTTACTAATAACTTTAAAGAATTTGTATCATACCCACAGAAGTTTTGTAAATAAAATGTAAGAAGTTCGTCGAAATATTGAAAGAAGAAAGAGCTATAGGTTTTTTTAATAACACGATTCTGATTTTTTAGCTTAAATTCCTCCCAATCTTTGTTAATTCTTTCTTTAAATTTGTTAAAAACATTATTTTTAGCTTCTAGTATATCAAAAAAAATATGAGAATTCAATTTAATGGTTAAATCTCTTCCCTTAGCGTACTCTCCAATGGATTTAAGAATAGCTCGTAATTCTTTATTAACCATTATAAATCATACTTTAAATTATTTAAATAGACAAATAAATTCCTTACATCCCTTATTATAAAATTGTAAAAGACCCGTATATATTATGTGAAAATTCAGAAATAAAAATCTTAGTAAAAGAATAAAAGCTGAATATTTATCTTAAAAATGCAGATTTAATATCTTCTAACTTAAAAATTACAAAATTTTAGTAATTTCGTCTACTTCAGTGTAAATCATCGCCTTTTCTCTATTACTCCCATCTAGAATGAGATATTTACCTTCTTCTTTTGTAAATTTTCCGATTGTTTCTGATGGAACTCCATTCTTAGCTAACAAATTAATTAAATCTTTAGCGAATTCGGGATTAATTGAAATTATTAGAGATCCCGAAGATATTGTGCTATAAGGGTCAATGTTAAAAATCTTACTCAATTCTTTCGGCTCTGGTAAGACATTAATTTTATCTTTATTAATTAATACTCCTAGTTTGGATGCAATCGCAGTTTCAGCAATACCACAGAATAATCCTCCTTCGGTTATGTCGTGCATTGATGTTAATGTAAAATTATCATTAGATACAACGGCTTCCTTAAATATGCTAATACCGGGATCATAAAGATAATTTTTACATTTCTCAATAAATTGATTACTGTATCCTTTCTCTTTTAAGAAATTCTCTTTTTCTCGAGCTATAATGCAAGTCCCTTCAATAAAAATCCCCTTGGTTAAGATTATCAAATCATCTTCTTTAGCCCCAGAGGATAATACTAGTTTTTCTTTTTCAACTTCACCAAGCAAAGACCCAATCACTATAGGACTATCAAGACGAGCTGTAATTTCAGTGTGACCTCCAACCACGGTTATTCCTAAAGATTTACAAGTATCATGGATATTCCTAAAGATAGTTTCAATTAAATCCTCATCAGTTTGTTTAGCAGGCAATAGTAGAGTTGATTGGAACCATTTTGGAGTAGCCCCCATGCAAACCACATCATTAACATTTACATTAACTGCGTAATATCCAATTTCGTCAGTTACAAATGTTATAGGATCTGTTTTTGCGACGAGGTATTTATCGCCCATGTCAATAACAGCGGCGTCTTCTCCGATGTTAGAACCTACAACAACACGGTCATCTTTTAAATGAGTGGTTGATACAAATTCACTTAACATTTTCTGTAGGTACTTATGCTTTAGTTTGCCAATAAGAAATTTAT
>JAGXNP010000203.1 GCA_019894885.1 Promethearchaeota archaeon
CAAAAAGAACTGGAACAGAATTAGTAGAATTTACTAAAGACGGAGAAGATTTGATTTTTTATTTTAAGAAGAAAAAATAGCATTAAAACTGACATATCTAGAGGGAAAAATAATGAGTATTTATCTTGATAACCAAGCTGCAAAACCTGTCGATGATAGAGTAATATCCGAGATGATGTTATATTTTAACGAAAAATTTGCAAATCCTGCTTCTTTACATTGCGATGGAGATGTTGCTACAGATATTTTAGAAAAATCTCGCGAAAAAATTGCTAATTTTGTCAATGCATCAAATTCATCCGATATCTTATTCACTTCTGGTGCTACTGAATCTAATAATTTGGGAATAATCGGTGCCGCTATGAGACAGAAAAATAAAGGAAACCATATTATTATTTCTGAAATAGAGCATATCTCAATTTTAAACATTGGAAAATACCTGGAAAAAGAAGGTTTTAGAGTAAGTAGGTTAGCGGTGGATAGATTTGGGGGAATTCGATTAGATAAGCTTGAGAAGTTAATTACTGACGAGACGATTTTAATTTCTATCTCTACTGCTAGCAATGAAGTTGGAACGCTACAACCGACAGCAGAAATAAGTAAAATTGCTCAAGAAAAAGGAGTTCTGTTTCATACGGATGCTGTATCTAGCGAAAGTGTGATTCCGATTGATGTTCAAGAAGTTCCAATTGATCTGATAACACTATCATCAAACGATATCTATGGTCCCAGAGGTGTTGGCGCTCTCTATTTAAAAAAAGGTGTTCGCGTTAATCCAATAATAATAGGTGGAGGTCAAGAGAGGGGAATGAGATCAGGCTCCGAAAATGTTCCAGGAATAGTCGGATTTGCTAAAGCTGCTGAAATCGCAAAAGAAGAAATGCCCAAAGAATCAGAAAAATTAAAAATTTTAAGAGACAAGCTCATTAAAAATGTTTTGGATACAATTCCAAAATCCTATTTAAACGGTCATCCAGAAAAAAGGCTTCCTCACAACGCACACTTCAGGTTTGACTATATTGAGGGAGAATCGTTAATATTAACTTTAAAGGAGCATAATATAGCAGCCGCTACTGGCTCGGCGTGTAGTTCAAAAACTTTAGAACCTTCCCATACTCTTATTGCAATGGGCCTTCTTCATGAAGAGGCACATGGAAGTCTATTGGTTTCTTTAGGAAGAACTACTCGTGAATCTGACATTGATCACCTTTTAGAAGTATTACCAGATCAAGTAAAAAGATTGAGAAAATTGTCGCCGTTAACACCTTCTGATTTATTAAAGAAATATGAAGAGGTGAAATAATAATATGAAATCTACTCAATATTCTGATAAAGTTTTAGACCATTTCAAGAATCCCAGAAATGTAGGTGAAATAGAAGATGCAGACGGAATTGGTCAAGTTGGGAATCCTGTTTGTGGAGATCTTATGTGGATATATATAAAAGTTGGCAAAAATGATGAAGGTGAGGAGATAATTGATGATATTAAATTTAAAACATTTGGTTGCGGATCTGCAGTTTCTACATCTTCAATGATTACTGAGATGGCAAAAGGAATGACTCTTGATGAAGCCTACAAGATTTCTAGGCAAGATGTGGCTGACGAATTAAATGGGCTTCCCCCTATTAAAATGCACTGTTCTAATCTAGCTGCTGATGCTTTACAAGCAGCAATTGATAATTACCGCCTAGGTACGAATCCAGAAGTAGAAATCGTAACTTCATGTCAACTAGGTGTTCGAGTAATATTGGGGATTGAAAAGTACTTTGGAAAGGGAGCCTACGATGCCGTTCCAGTTGATTTGGAGGAACTTAGAGAAAAAAGAGTCCTAATAGTTGATTCTGGTGATGAATCCTTAGAACTCGCATTGGAGTTAACAAATTATACTGGAAGAGTAATTGTAGTGACATCAGCAAAATCTATTCCTGGTAATGTCGAAATAAGGAAGAAATTAAAGCATTCGGAAGTTAAACTATTACAGGAATCAGAACTTATAGAAATTAAAGGAGAACTGGATGAAGTTGAAAAGGTAGTAATTCATGATAACGATGAAGATGAGAATTACGAGCTTTTTGTTGATGTAGTAATAGTTATGGATTATAGAGGTTAATTGTTTTCTATAATTTTCTTATTTTTATTTAAATGCATAATAATTTTTTCTATAAAGCAAAATAAATAATCACAACATTTTCTATTAAATTCAGAAAAAGTAACTTTTAGTATTTATTTCAATCAATAAATCATAAGAAAGCTTTTTAAATGGAGTTATTAATATTGACAATTATAAGTAGTGATATAGTGTATCATGATCACACAACTAAAGAAAAATGAGAAGAATATAACATGGAAAAAGTAATAATAGTGGGTGGAGTAGCAGGAGGAGCTTCAGCTGCAGCCAGACTAAGAAGATTAAGAGAAGACTTAGAGATAATTGTACTTGAAAGAGGACCATATGTTTCCTTTGCCAATTGTGGTTTACCTTACTATATTGGCCATGTTATTAAAGATCAAAATCAGTTGGAACTAATGACACCTGAAAAATTCTGGGACAGGTTTAAGATTAAGGTTAAAATAAAGAATGAAGCAATATCAATTAATAGAGCCAAGAAAACAGTTTTAGTTAAAAACCTTGAAAAAGATACCATTTTTGAATTAGAATATGATTATTTGGTCCTTTCTCCTGGTGCGTCTCCAATAATGCCACAATTTGAAGGAGTAAGTGATGTTCCCGTATTTAGTTTAAGAACGATTCCCGATTCCGTTAAAATAAAACAATTCACCGAAAATAACGATGTTAAACATGCAACCATCATCGGTGGAGGCTTTATTGGCTTAGAGATGGCGGAAAATTTGAAGCAAAAAGGGATCAAAGTAAAGATAGTTGAAATGCTTGATCAAGTTATGGCTCCCTTAGATAAAGAAATTGCTCAATTTGTACATCAAGAACTACTACTAAATGGTGTGTGTTTGCAATTAGAAGACCCTGTTGATTCTTTTAAGTGTGATAACAACAATTGCTTCTACGTTATTCCCAAAAGTGGAAAAAGCATTAAAACAGATATGATAATTATGGCAATTGGAGTAAAACCAGAAAATCATTTAGCAAAAGATGCTGGTTTGGAAATTGGTCCACGGGGGCATATCGTAGTTGATGAACAAATGAAAACCTCGGATTCTTCAATATTTGCTGTAGGTGATGCTGTCCAAGTACAAAATCTTATATCCAATCAACCAATAGGCATACCTTTAGCTGGTCCAGCAAATAAACAAGGAAGAATAGTTGCTGATGTTATTGCTGGTCGCGACTCAAAATATAATGGGATTTTAGGAGCATCTGTTGTAAAAGTTTTTGATTTAACAGTTTCATCAGTAGGTTTATCAGAAAAACAACTAAAACAGTTAGATATTAATTATGAAAAAATATACATTCATCCTAATAACCACGCAGGCTATTACCCTGGAGCAATACCGATAACTTTTAAATTACTATTTAAAGTTCCAAGCGGAAAAATCCTTGGTGCTCAAGCTGTTGGAGGGTCTGGAACAGAAAAAAGAATTGATGTTATTTCTACTGTTATAAAATTTAATGGAACTGTTTTTGATCTAGAAGAGTTAGAACTTACCTATGCGCCTCCCTATAGTTCTGCCAAAGATCCTGTAAATATGGCAGGTTTTGTCGCATCTAATGTGCTTAGAGGAGATATGCCTATTTGGCATTGGCACGAAATTGAGAAAATACGGACAAATAATAGTTTTTTCCTTGATGTTCGAACATCTGAAGAATATCAAGTTGGAACCATCAAAGGGGCTATAAATATAAGCGATTTAGAGCTGAGAAAGAGTTTGGATAATGTACCTTTGGATAAAAATATCTATATTTTCTGTGAAGTAGGCTTCAGGGGTTATCTTTCAACAAGATTATTAATCCAAAAAGGATATAACGTTAAAAATTTATCGGGAGGATACAAATTATATAAAACAGCAATAGCTACTACAGAAGAAATCGCTGCAGAATGCGGAGCGTCAAAAGAAATAATAGAAGAAATGATAGAAAGTAAAAGTACAATAACAGATGATTATATCGATGTAGATGCGAGTGGTTTATCATGTCCAGGTCCTTTAAATGCTCTTATTAAGTCGCTTGAATTGTTGCCAGAAGATAAAAAATTAAGAATATACGCTACTGATCCTGGTTTTAAATCGAGTGTTGAAGCTTATGCAGAATTAAATGAAGCGGTTAGTTTAATATACCTGGGTAAAGAAAAAGGGAAATTAGTTGCCACACTAGAAAAGAAGCCTGTAACGATTGAAGAAATCGAAGTCCCAATGAAAATTGAGAAAAAAACGAGAAAAGAATTAAGAGGTCGTGATGCCCCTGCGTTATCAAATATAAGTGCTAACGAGTTATTCGAAAGACTCGATTCAGATGATTCACCAACAATAATGATTGATGTAAGAACACCACAAGAGTATAATGGAAGAGCTAGACACATTAAAAATGCTAAATTAATGCCTTTAGGAGAATTAATGAATAATATAAAGGCTTTAAAAGAATATGAAGATGATGAAATTGTTGTGATTTGTCATAGTGGATCACGTTCGATGATGGCAGCTCAACTATTGGCTAGGGCTGGCTTTAAAGATGTTAGAAACTTAACGGGTGGAATGATGGTCTGGCACCGAAATGGATTTCCTGTGATACCACAAAAAGAAGATTATAAAACTTACAATTAATTTAGCACTAAAATCTTTTTCATACTTTTATTCAACTAATATTATTCTTTAAGAAAACCCTTAATTCTTTTTATTATAAGTAAAAAAGTTATAATTCACGAAATAAATATATATTCAAAAATATTCAAATTAATCAAAATTTCAAATAAAAATTAAAATTAGGTGATTTTATGAAAGAAACTCCAAAAAAACTATTTGCTGCCTATGTTGGAGAATCTCAAGCGCGAAATCGATATAGCTTTTTCTCATCGATTGCCAAAAAGGAAGGTTACGTTTTAATATCAAGAATTTTTCTAGAAACCGCGGATCAGGAAAGAATACACGGGTTAAATTTCTATAAGATGCTCCAACAATTCAAGACAGAAGAAAAATTTGACGA
>JAGXNP010000204.1 GCA_019894885.1 Promethearchaeota archaeon
TGGTTAACTGGAGCTGCAGCTTGGAATTTTATAGCGATAACGAATTATATCCTTGGTATACGCCCCGTTTACAACGGATTATGTATTTCACCAATAATCCCTAAAAATTGGCCAGGGTTTAAAGCAACTCGCATTTTTCGCAATGTCAAATATCAAATTTCTGTAGAAAGGGTTGGCATTGGAAATAAATCAATAATTTATGTAAATGACAAAAAAATTGATGGAAATGTCATTCCATTACCGCCTTTAGGGATTAAAGAAGTAATAATAAAAGTCAAAATCACCTGAACAACTATACTTCAGTAAAGTGCTTTTTAATAATATATTAACTTACTTTGGCATAGTTAATGAATGATTGATAAGCCTATTGATGGTTTGGCTTTAAATATAGAGCTTATTCTTAAAAATTGACAAGAAGAATTGATTAAAAAAATAAGATAGATATAGAAAAATAATTATTTTGTACCAAATTTAGAAACGTCCCCAAATAAACGCTTCACAGCTTCCATTCTGGTTTCCTCGCCAATCTGTTCGACATTTTTCAAACTTATGGCTTCTTTTGGACAAACCGCAATACATTGAGGTTCTGTTCTACCAACTTCAGGATCGATAAAATCTTCTTTCATACTTTCACAAAGGTCACATATTAAGGCTTTCTGACTATCAATGTGTAAATTTATAACTCCAAAATTGCAAGCCCTAACACAATAGGCGCATCCATTGCATTTATCATTGTCTACCATTACTGAGCCAGTGTCTGGATCATTTTCCAAAGCTTTTTCTGGACAACTTCGAACACATGGTGCGTCTTCGCACTTCTGGCACGCTAAAGCGATGTTAAAAACAGGTTCTATTCGGACTCTATGAATTCGGGTGTTAATTGGGTTAAACTCGCCATCGTGGACAAATGAACATACTGATTCGCATGTTTCGCAGCCTGTACATAAATCTGGGTCGATAATTATGAATTGATGCATTTTTCCGCCGCGTTTCTTCAAGGATGATCTTGCCATTTTCCTATTTACCTCCTGCCGGTTTTAACTTACCAATTACAAAATCCAAACCCAAACTCTTTAGAGTTTCATCCGTAGGAATCCCCGTTTTCGTATCCCAACCTCGAGCTTCGTAGTATCCACTTAGAAGTTTTTGAAATCCTTCTTCTTGTAAAACAACACCTTTAGCAGGACCTTTTGTGTGTGCTTCTTTAAAGAACTTTTCTGGGGGATGATCGTCCGCTCTGGTCCACCCTTCTCGAATATTGAAACATTTTGAAAGGTTTAAGATAGCAGCTCCTCTTTTATTAATAGATTCTTCGGTGTGTGGAATCCCCGTTACTAACTCATAGACTTTCGCCATCTCTGCATCGTTTTCATAAATTCCACGGGTGAACTTGCATATTACATATGAATCAATAATTGCATAGATATCTTCAAGCGCTATGATTGCTTTACCGCGTTCAAGTGCTTTGTCGTATCCGAATCTATCGAATTTACCTTTTGCGTCGAGACCGTAAGCACCATTCCTTAAATGGCAAGCCCCTCTAACAGATACACTTACACCAACAGCAAAACTCGTCATTCCGTGAATATCAAAAGCAGGCATTTCTAATCCCTTAATATGCATCCCATAAAAGCCCGCGTTTTTTCTTCCCATTTTTTCTAGTCTTATACCGGCTTGTTTACAGCCATCTCCAAAGATTTCACCTGCAAAACCTTTACCAAGAATCATTTCTTCCGTAAATCTTGCTAGATTGGTAGTAGAGCCAAATGGTAGTTCGTATCCAAGATCTTTTTTCGTTATAAGTCCTAAATCATAAAGCTCGCAAGCCATACTGGCTGTTACACCCCCACTAATAGCGTCAATACCTAAATCATCACATAAAGAGACGCATTTGAAAATAGTCGGCCAGTCAGCGCATCCAGTGTTAGTACCAAAGGAATAACACATTTCAACATCAATTGAAGCGGTTAAATTAGGATATTCAGAGTGAGTTTTGGGTACTTTCGCTATATGATCGCAAGCGATTGAGCATTGAGAGCAGGCAACTTTTTTGACTATCCAATTTTCGTTAAGAGCGTCTCCAGAAAAGGTTCCTTTATCAATCTCTTCCCAAGTACCTTCGCGGTAATTCATGGTAGGCATCATTCCGAGTTTATTGTAACTAGTTAATCCTGCAGGAGTGCCTAAATCACGATATTTAGCTGTCGCTGGACCATTAGCTATTTTAATTAATTTTTTAGCTATCTTGTAAAATTCAGCGGGATAAGCAACTTTAGGTCCTTTCGTGCCTCGAAATGCTATAGCTTTCAGATTTTTGCTTCCCATTACTGCTCCCATTCCTGTACGACCTGCCTGTCTATTTCTATCGTTAGTTATGCACGCCATTTTACTTAATCGTTCTCCTGCCTTTCCGATTGACATAACAGCTAATCTTTGATCTTGGAATTCGTCTTTCAGAGTCTCTTCTGTCTCAAAATTTCCTTTTCCCCAAACAGTTTTTTCACATGGCTCTAGGTAGTAATCGTCGTCATCTATAATCATGTAAACTGGTTCAGGAGCTTTTCCTTTGACCACGATCGCGTTGATTCCAGCTCGTCGCGCTTGTGCTCCAACTGAACCTGAGGAAATAGCCATACCAAACATACCTGTTAACGGTGATTTAGCAAATACGCCGTACTTTGAACTGGTAGGTAGTATGGTAGTTGGAAAAGGACCTATAGCCCAAACAAATATATTTTCTGGACCTAATGGATCTATTCCTGGTTTTAATTCATCCCAGAGGATTTTGGCACCAAATCCATAACCACCAATCCAATCGCGGCAAAATTCTCCAGATAAAGTAGATTTATTTATTTTTCCACTCGTTAAGTCGACATCGACTCTCACTTGGGAGTACCCTTTGATTTCGTCGGGTAAAGTTACTTTTTTAGCTGTACTCATATTTTTCACAAATTTTTATTTTTGATTTTATTAGTTTAGAGAATTAATTTAAATTTATTAGGTTATTTGTTAATTTTGTCAACATTATCTTTGAAGAAGTGATGAAATTTACTATAATTAGAATATTTTATTGGTGAAATTAGAAAAAAAGAAGTATCGCCTTCTGATTAAAGATCATCACCCTTCACAATACTCCAGCTATTACTATCATAAGCGTATTTCCATGTATCTCCAAGAGTGTTACCTGGGAACCGAAATCCTCCAAAAAGTATTACTCTCTGAGCATTAGAATCGTAATACACCGAATGGCTTTGTCTAATAGAAGGTTTATTCGCGGGAAAAACTTCTGTCCACTGGTTTGTTTGAGAATCGTAGATCCAGATATCATTCATCAACCCTACAGTATCATCCCAACCCCCAAATAAAATCGTTTTTTGGTTAATTGAGTCATAGACCATCGAATGACTCGATCTCGCCGAAGGTTTTACAGTCGGATTAATTTCAGTCCATAGATTATTTGTTTGATCGAAAAGCCACATGTCATTAAAAAGCTCATAACCAGTTGTATCTTGATATCCTCCTCCAAAAAATATCTCTTTTTGTAAAACGGGATCGTAAACCATTGCAGAACCGTACCTAGCTGAAGGAGACGCATTATGAATAACAGCTATAAAAAGGAGAGTTCCAATTGTTCCAGAGGAAATTATTACCACTATTAAACCTAAAATTAAAATTTTGCTTCTTCTCCTCATACAATCCACCCTAAATAAAGTTCCGAAATGGCTTTTTTAAACATTCTGATTTATTGATTTTATGTCAACTTATATAATTTTTTAATCAAATGCTTTTTAACAATAATAATAGCATATTTAAAGTGGTTTAAATTATATTTAACAACAGAATAAAGACTTTAAAGTTGTTTTTATGACTGAAACTACGGATTCACCACAAAATAAGAAAGCCGATAAGATACTCTCAAGCGATATCATAAAAAAAGTCATTGCTAACGCAAACTATTGTTATAATTGCAATCGTTGCGTAAATGTATGTCCAGTATCTTACTTAGACCTATTTTATCCGAGAAATTTAATTACTGATTTAACCTTCTTTTCTCCTGAAGAAGCACTAAAGAATAATAATATTTGGGAATGTTTGACCTGCGGTTTATGCACAGAATACTGTCCTATGACAAAGGGTAATGTTGGGGTAAATTTTACGGAAATTATTAAGGAACTCAGAACACTTACTTCAGAATACGAACCCTTACAAGAGACTCTTCTTAGCTGTAATCATGAAAGAGTCTACTCTAGTATACCAAAATTAATGGCGGAAGATAAGATTAAATTCACTAACAAATTAGGATTCTTAGAAGGTACCGGATTGAAAATAAAAAGCGAAGGGGAGCTCGCTTATTTTATGGGTTGTGTACCGTTTTTGACTGGGACAGCACCTTGCGTTGTTGGATGTCCAGCGGGAGTAGATGTTCAAGGATATGTTGCCTTAATCTCCGAAGGAAAATTTCAAGAATCTATTGATTTGATAAGAGAAATGAATCCTTTACCTTATTTATGTGGAAGAATTTGCACAGCTCAGTGCGCTTTGAACTGTAATCGTCAACATCACGATGATCCTGTAGCTATTAGAGAATTAAAAAGGTTTGTTTCAGATTATGAGGCCGCTCATCCAAATAATAGTAAAATAAGACCAGTTAAACAAACCAAAGAAAAAGTAGCAATAATCGGGGCTGGACCAGGAGGTTTATCTGCGGCTTACTACCTCGCGAGAATGGGATATAAACCTACAATCTATGAAAAAGGTGACAAGACTGGTGGAGTCGTAAGATATGGCGTTCCTCAATATAGGCTTTCTGACGAGGCGTTGGATCACGATGTGAACTTTATTAAAAGCATGGGGGTTGAAATTGTTCTAAATAAAGAGTTTGGTCCGAATATTACTCTTGAGGATCTTAAAAAAGAAGGATTTGAAGCTGTCTTTATTGCGGTAGGTCTGTATGTACCAAAAACCTTGAGATTAGAAGGTGAAGATTTACCTAATGTTCATGTTGCTATAGATTTTCTCTTAGATCGAAAGTATAATTGTGCGGAAGATCCAGAAGAATTTAAAGGTAAAACTTTTGGAATTATCGGCGGAGGAGCAGTTGCCGTAGATG
>JAGXNP010000205.1 GCA_019894885.1 Promethearchaeota archaeon
CTCGTCAGCCATATATCCTCCACCAACTTCGACGGTAAAACAATTTGAAATAGTACGCCCGTCGTAATAGTCGTTTGTGCATGAAATTACTGTAGAAATATCTTTTTTCTTTAAACCTGCCATGTCTACAGCACCTCTCACAGCTTCAAAAATCATCTCATAACGTCCATAATTCGCGTCTGAATGTAATTTTACTTGATAATACCCTACAATTCCAACTTTTTCCATTTAATTCATCACACCTCACATTTTTACAAAACCCTTAATATCTGAAGGGTCTCCTTTTGTTTTTTCTGCCCATTCAATTTTTACTTTCATACCAGTCTTGATTTCATCAGGTTTTAAATTTAGTAATCTATAAACTATAGCAGTGTTGCTTCCATCAATTTGTATCATCCCAAGCAATAAATCTTTAGCCTTCCTATCCGTTCGATCGTTAACTCTATAAGGTGTTATTGTATAATTCTTTAAAATTCCAGTATCAGGTAAATTTACCCAGTTTTGATCAAGTGGGATCGTTATATTACATTTACCACATATTTTTCTCGGAGGAACAAAGACATCACCGCATTTAGGACATTTATTACCAACTAATTTCTTATTTTCTAAATTGTCAAAAAACTTATCAAGGTACTGACCAACCCAGAAATTGAAGTCAGCGCGAACCATACCTCGATTCGCTACAATTACTTTATCTTCACTCATTTTAGTCCCGATTTTATTTTAATTTTTATGAGAATTAAATTCCTAATTCTTTAAATATTTATTAGATTAGGAGTTTCAAATAAAAATTATTTAAGGAAAATTGTCGAATTATGAATAATTATTATAAAATTAATACACAATTATAATATTTTAATAGAAGAACCTCCTTTTGATGATTTAATAAAAATTCTCGATTTTTATAATAATATCTTTAATAATCTAATAGTTCGAAAAAAGTTTATTAAGAAACTTTTGATAACTTTTTATTTATATCGAAAGATATTTGAATAAATTAAAAACAAAAACATTCAAAATAGAAAGTGATTTTAAATGGTTATTGAAACAAATATTACCAAGATGCTTGGAATTAAACATCCAATTTTAAGTGCCCCGATGGGTCCATTTTATACAACGAAATTAACCGTAGCAGTGTCAGAAGCAGGAGGATTAGGTGTATTAAGTCATGTTACTCTCCATGGAACAGTAACTTTAAATGAAATGAAGAAAAGCATGGAATATGTAGTAGAGCATACCGATAAGCCTTTTGGATTTAATATTAGAACAGCTCGATTACAACCTGATGCAATTAAACTTTGCAGGCAACTTCCAAGATTTATTATGGAGAATCCGAGAATAAGAGAACAATGCGTTTATTTGATTACTAGTGCGGGATCACCAAAAATGATATACAATAAACATTTTGAGAAATTGAAAGAAACTGGCTCAAATATTAAACATTTCCATGTTGCTCCTTCAATACATTTAGCTAAAAAATTAGTTGATAGTGGCGTTGATGGAATTGTTGCAACTGGAATCGAAGGTGGAGGTCATCAGTCTTACGATAATATAAGCACATTAGTACTCTTACAAGAAATAAGAAAAAGATTACCAGAAGTTCCTGTAATTGCTTCTGGAGGTTATGCTACAGGTGAAGGATTAGCTTCTGCCTTATCTATGGGCGCTGGTGCTATTGCGATGGGCTCTAGATTTATTTCATCAAAAGAATGTGAATTCCACGACAATTACAAACAAATTGTAATTAATTCTAGTACTTCTGATACGGAACTAAAAACGGGGATTTTTGGTCCAGCGAGAGTATGGAAGAATAAGCTTGCGGAAACGCATGGTTTAGTTGAAAGTAAAGAAGAAAAGCAAGCTGGAGAAACTTCAATCTCCACAGTTGAAAGGGAACTAGCTGAATTAGAAATGACTTATCAAGGAAATGTTCAGGAAGGCACTGTTTATTTAGGACAAAGTATCGGATTAATAGATCGCGTAGAGACTGTACAAGTAATAATTGATAATATTATTTATGATGCCGAAAGAAGTTTAACAAATGCTTTTAATTACATAAAACCATCCTTATTAGAACAAGCATTAGAATTGTAGTCTTTTTTATAAAATTTTAATTTTTTAACTATTTTTTTCAAGTTTATTAATTTTAACCAAAGGTTCATAGATTTTATATTTTGATGTGTATTGAAGGTTATATGAGGGTATTATTAGTATAATACAACCATTAAAGTGTCTTTATAAACATACTTTCATCAAAGTTCGATGCCAGATTAACAGTTAAAAATCAAGAATTTCAATATTGTTTAATATTAAATATATATCCAAAAAAAGCACATCTAGGTATTTCTTCCATTTAAATATATTAAAATTTAGATAATAAACGTTGATCAAAAAACTAATTTAGTCAAAAAAATGTAGGTCGTGTTGTACAATTGGGTAGGTTTTGGAGAAAAGTAGAAGCAGATCTTTTAAGTTCACCGGAAGAAACGATGGGATTTTCCCGAGAGCTTTCATCGTTAAAAGAAAGTTTTACTATTAAAAAGTACGACTTCTCTTCGCTTGAACAAGTAGAAGAAATCAAAAAAGAACTTTTAAGTAAAAGAATTTTAATACTTAATGCTACAGATGTATTAAAAAATATAGATATCACTAAACTTAAAAGAGGAATAGAAGATTTAAAATCATTTTTAAGAGAAAACGGGGGTTCTATGGCTCGACTTGGAGATCAATATTTAATCTTGACTCCCAACTCTTGGGTTAAAATTTCCAATTAATAAATTAGAGAAAATAAACTAAACTTCATAAATGTAATATCTTTTCCAGAAATCTTTGACTAAGCTATAGTATTCATTATGAGAGAGAGATTTTCCTCTAACATGTGATTGCCAGATAGCATTTTTTAATTGATTCTCAAACAATGATATGACATTTTCATTATGACGCTTAATTTCAGGTTTTATATTGGTAAAATTCGCCATAACTTGTATAATTTTTTTCTCGTTCTGAAAATCATGGTCAATTTGAATCATTATTTCAACCTCTAATTTTATTCTTAGGTAATGTTATGATGTGAATCCAAATATAGTTTGCATGAATGGACTATGATTAGAGTCTTGAACAAATATCAAACTAAAAATAATAATTCAAACAAAGAAAGCTAAATATAAACCTTATAGTGAGAAAGCTTATTTTAATAAAAAAACTAATATCATTATAAAAATCGATTAATAAGGTGGATAAATGGAAACCCGAATTTTTGGAAAAACCGGAGCTAAGATTACGTTTATTACAATGGGGGGATGTGGGTTAGGATATGTTGACCAAAGTGAGGCGGATAAGGCTGTAAAACTCGCAATGGATCATGGTATAAACATGATAGATGTTGCTCCGACCTATGGTAACGCAGAATTACGGCTTAATCCTACCATAGAAAAGTATAGAAATAAATTCTTTCTATCAGAAAAAACTTTAAAGAGAAAAAAGAATGGAGCGTTAAGGCAACTTAAAAGATCTTTAGAAAAACTTGGAACTTCGTATTTTGATCTGTATCAGTTTCACGCAGTCTCTTCAATGGAGGAATTAAAACAAATATTAGGAGAGAATGGAGCTATGGAGGCATTTAAAGAAGCTAAAGAAACGGGTTTAATTAAACATATTGGTATTACGGCTCATCATGATGTAAGGGTACTCCAGAAAGCTCTTGAGTTATCTGATGATATCGATACGGTTTTACTACCCGTTTATGTAGCAGCATATGTACATCCTTATCCCGTTAATGATTTTAGGAAGATTCTAGAAATAACATGTGAGAAAAACATAGGAGTTACTGCTATTAAAGCTATATCTAAAAGTCGATGGAATGGAGATGCTACCTATAATACTTGGTATGAACCATTTGATAACCAAGAACTAGTAGATCAAGCTGTATGGTATACATTATCTCAAGAAGGAGTTACAACATACTCATTACCATGCGATGTGAGGTTATGGCCATTGGTGTTGGATGCCGCTTCGCGATACAAAAAACTTGATGAACAAGAACAAGAACAGATCGTTAAAATGATTAGGGAAAATAAAGTAAAACCGCTTTTTCCTGAGTAATTAAATATGAATTCAAAACTTTATTTTTCTTTTATAATTTCACTCCGTCAAATTATTCAGGGATCATAATTATTAGCTTAAATGCAGTAAATTCTTTCAAGAATCATAAAAGTTAAAAATATAAAGATTTCTTATTTTATACTTCCTATCTATAATTTCATTAATTTTAATAATAATGGCTACTAATAAGCTAAAAATTGGAGTTATAGGATGTGGAACTGTTGCTAATATTGGACATTTACCAGTATACCATAAATCTCCACTCATAGAACTGGTAGCGGTTTCTGATCCTATGGAATCTCACCTTAAGCGTGTTCAAGAACGTTATAACATTCCGAAGGTATATAAAAATCCAGAAGATTTGCTAAATGATCCGAATATCGATGCTGTAAGCATATGTTCACCTCATTGGGCTCATGCAGGACAAGTAATTAGAGCTGCTGAAAATGGAAAACATATTTTGTGTGAAAAACCTATTGGAATAACCTTAGAAGAAGTAGACAATATGAAGCGAGCTATAGAGAAAAACGGGGTTATTTTTCAAGCGGCAACTCAAAAAAGGTTTGATTTAGGATTCCAATTCCTCAAAGAAAAAATAATAGAAAAAGAAATTGGTAATATTTTTCATACAGCAATCTCATGGTACCATTCCATGCCCGATCTTGGACCTAATCCAAATCAAGATATAATTCAAGAAGCAGGATTATGGAGAATGACTAATGAAAAATGTGGAGGTGGAGATCTATTGGATCATGGACCACATTATTTTGATTTATTTCGCTGGTGGTTTGGAGATGTAAAAAGTGTTAGTGCTCAGATAAGAAGGATAAATCAGAATCGCGTTAATGAAGATCATTGTACTGTTCTCCTGTCATTTAGAGAGAGTGATGTCATTGCAGTATTCGAGCGATCTGAAGCTTTTATTGGTAGTACTTACGGAG
>JAGXNP010000206.1 GCA_019894885.1 Promethearchaeota archaeon
ATTTAAAACTAAAATAAAAAAAGGTTTTTATAAGATTTAGGTCTATTATTTTTTAGTATTGTTTTTTTATATGTTTCAATAATAAAGGTTGTGAAAAAAGAGTATTAAAGACGACGATATTTGTGCGATATGTAGTTTTCCGAAAGACCTATGTATATGCGATAGTTTAAGCGCAGATGAACAACAAATTATTATTTCTAACGATCGACGTAAATGGGGGCGAGTTGTTTCAGTCATCAAATTCCAAGGAAACATAGATGCGAATCTCAAAGATATTCTTACGAAAGCTAAGAAAAAATGTGCCTCTGGAGGGACTGTGAGAGGTAATGAAATCGAACTTCAAGGCGATCACAAATTCAAGCTGAAAAAATTTCTAATAGATTTAGGATTCCCCGAGGAAAATATTATCATTCAAGAACGTATGATAAGGAAAGGACGGTATTAACGATACTTTAAAAGTCAGAAGTTCATTTGCTTTTTTTTAAATCTCGTAATTTCAAAAAATAATAAAATAGGATTCAATGAGTTCGATATTTTACAAGGTTATATTTGAAGGGATAAAAGAGGATTCTAGCGATTCATACTCGCTAACCTTTAAAGATATATTTATTGACAATCAAATTCAAATTTCTTCTCAATTCTTTACCACTCTGAGAGTTTTGAGCCAGAAAGATTCTAATGTCGTTCAATTTCAAAGTATAAAAGAGGTAATAAAAATTGGGAATCTACCTATTAAAATCGAGATCAATTATTACATCGCCATTCTCTACACAAAATTAAATGACGGAAAGAAAGAAGGTTTTTTAGTAGGAAATATAAAAAATATGGGAGATATGCTAATAGGTAAGTGGCCATATAATGAAGAAAATGTATCTGATTCAAAAGATCTTCATGTACAGAAATTGGATTTGCTTACAAATAGTAGCAAATTTCATAACATCTGTGTAATTTATCCTATGAAATAAAAAAATACGATAATAAAGGTTAAAAGAAATTATCTTCGTTCTCTTTTAGAAAATTATAAATTTCTCGATTGTTTGGCATTCCAGTTCTCGCACCTAATTTTTGTATTTTTAATGAAGCTGCTGCATTAGCAAACATACAGGATTTTTCTAAATCCCAACCTTTAATCCAATAAGCTAAAGAAAAAGCACCGTTGAAAGTATCACCTGCACCTGTTGTATCTACAAGATTTTCTATATGGTAAGCAGGTATCTTTGTTTGATAATTATTTGTTGTTAATAAAGCACCATTTTTTCCTAATGTGATAATTACTACAGGTACCCCTTTTTTCACTAAAATTTTCGCTGCTTTTTGAGGAGAATCGCTATTTGTAATTAGCTTTGCCCCTTCTTTGTTCGGAAGTAAAACATCCGCTTTTAATAGTATATTTTTTAATTTATCCCAACCCCTTAATGCAATTTGAGACTCTAAATCGATACTTACTTTTACTTCATTATTCTTTGCTATTTCAAGTGCTTTCTCAGTTAATTCCTGATGAATAATAGTAGTGTGCAATAGTTTAGAATCTACTATAGAGGATTCTTGTAATTCTTCAATGTCCAATCTTGTTGTTTGCATATGTGGAGATTGAATAATAGATTTTTCGCCTTTAGCCACAAAAATAAAGTTAACTGGCGTCTTTTTATTGAGCTTTCTAACAATATAGCTTGTATCTACATTTTCTTTTAAAAAATCATCGATTAACAAATCGGCATATGAGTCATCTCCAACTGCTCCAATAAATCCACAATGACCTTCTAATCTAGCTAGAGCCACTAAATAATTAGCAGTGACTCCACCAGGAAAATAATTTTCACTTAAAGCATCAATTTTTTCATCCGGTTTCGGAAAATGGGGCACTTCAGCAACCCAATCTAGGACCACTTCCCCTAATCCAACAATATTTACTTGTTTCATAGTTCTTTTCAATATGTTTAACTTTTTTATCTATTTATAATTTAATGAACTAGAAACAAAATAGATATAGATGGTTTTAATTATTATTATTTATTTAAGTCATAATTTCTTTTATTCGATTCACTAAATCATCATCGACATTAATATCTTGAAAGTTTGAAGCCACTATTTCATAAGAATCACTGTAATCATTAAATTTTACCCGGCCTTTAATCATAATATCCCTACCAATGATATCTGAAGAAAACTTTTTCAACAATTTTTCATAATCGGGAGTGTCTTTAATCTTTACAATTATCTCTGCTTTTTCTCCAACTAATTTCTCTGCTGCTTCTCCAATAAATGTTGCTCTAATTTTTCCACTCTCATCTTCAAGAAAGTGGCTAGTAATCATTGTAAGTTTTTTATCACCTGCTTTATCACATGTACAATTATCTATTTTTTTTCTACATTCGGAACAGGCTTCGTAAAATCTGATATTTTTTAATTCATTAGATAATACACCTTTTATTTCAAAAAATCCAGAGCTTTGGATAGTGTTAATATCAGTAAAATTTCCTGAAAAATTACTTTGGTTGAATTTTGAAGATGGTTCAGATACTTTAATATTTTTAATCTCTAAATCTATTTTTTCTATACTCGAGTCAATACTTATGGTTACTTCGTTTTTCTGTGAATAGTTACTATATTTAAGTTCAACATTTTTCAGCAAAACTCCGTCTCCGTTCTTCAAGGACATTGAAAGTTCATCTGCTTTCTCCCGCCAAGCTGTTACTCTTATAGAATCCGTACTATCACTTACATTAAACCCTAACAAGGAAATTTCTTCACCAGATTTTAAAGTTATTTTCCTTAAATCATCTATTGCAGAAATTATTCCTTGAAAAGATATGTAACCTTTTTGATTTTGAAGTGTATCGATGTTATCAATTAATTGTAATTCAAACTTTACTTCCTTGTCTTTTTTCGTAATTTGTGTCCAGGAAGTTGCGTGTAAATCTATTTGACCTTCAGTAAAATTACTTTTTCTAGGATTTAAATTACTGAGAGAAATGAAATCTCCTATTTCAATGTTTTCTATTTTATCGATATCCTCATTCCAAAAACTTATTCTAATTTTACTTGATGAATCCCGGACCACTATTGAGCTTACCTTTCCATTTTGGCCGTCCTTCCGAATAAAGTCGCGTACCGGGAAACGATTCATCACTTTTCCTTCAATTGTAATAGATCCTGATTTTTCGTTAATCTCATTTATTAATTTAAATTCTTCCTTTATTTTGGTGTATTTCTTATAATCAACATCCTCAGGGGCTAAAATAATTTTACTAAATCTTCCAATATGAATCTCTATTCCCCCATATCTTCCTTGTTTTGCATTTCCATTCAAGATTTTAACGATTTCATTTTTCTCAAATCGTTCATCTTTAAAAACATTTACTTGGTCGTCCCATAATACAATTCGAATATCCCCTGTATTATCATGTAATTGAAAAGATCCCACATATCCGACTTCCCCATTACTTTTATTAAAACTATTGAGATTGAAAATATCCTTAATTCTTCCAACTAATACAATATTTTTCATGTTCAAGGTAATGTCAGAAATGTTTAATTCGATTTCATTCAAAAGCTCTTGATTTTCACTTGAAACTTCTACTCCTAGTTCTTTAGCTATTACAAACAATGCCCCTTCATCTGAAATTAAGCCCTTTAATTCCTCTTTTTTCTCTTCCACTAAATTTTGTATTTCCTTTTTAGAAAGTCCAGTATCTTCAATAATTTTATTAATATACGCTTCAGTCTTCATTTCTCTCACTATTTTGTTTAGTTTTCTTTATTCAAAGATAAAATTAGATTTTATACTTTAAAAATGAAATTATTTAATACTTAATTAATCATTATTTTTAAAAAAAAAGAGTATCTCATATTGGTAATTTGTTATTGATAATATAAATCAAATGTCACATTTTTGTCGTAATTATGAATAGATTCAGGATCATTCCAGTTATTGATATATTAAATTCTCAAGCTGTGCACGCAATCAAAGGAGAACGAGAAAATTATAAACCATTGAAATCAGTTTTAATTAATGATAGCAACCCAATACGAATTGCATTAAAATTAAAAAATGAGTATTTATTCAACGAATTTTACATTGCCGATTTAGATGCTATACTTCAAAAAAAACCTAATATCACAATCCTTTCAAAAATACTAGATATTCCTGGGGTTGAGATCATGATTGACCCCGGAATAAAAACCAAAAAGAATGTAGAAAAATATTTTAGACTTAATCTAAAATCGTTGGTTTTTGGATTAGAAACCTTAAAAGACCTAAAAGTTATTACTGAGGCTTTAAAACTATTTGATACTAACAAAATTGTCGTAAGCATCGATATGTACAACGAAGTAATTCAAACTAATATAAAAGAAATTAATAATCTAGATATACTTGAAATTATTCGTAAAATTGAAGATTTAGGGGTAGTTAATATAATTTTACTTGATCTCTTTAAAATTGGACAGAAGATGGGAGGAATTCCCACGCTTTATTTAAAGGTAAGAGAAATTTTTAAGGGCGAAATACTTGTTGGAGGTGGAATAAAAGACATCCAAGATATTAAGGAATATAAAAGTAATAACTTCTCAGGGGTTCTGATTGGGACAGCTTTACACGACGGGTCTATAAAAATCGAAGAAATAAGAAACTTTCTCAAAAGTTAATCAATAAAAATGACACCCGAGCTTGAAACATTTAAAGATTTCTTACATACGGGGCAAGCGTGCTTCATTCTAACCCAATCGGTTATATGCTCCTTATGAGCTTTCGCTTCGCAAATTGGACAGCCAGCCACTTCGTCAAAAATCTCGATATTCTTTCCACACACTGCACACTTGGTTTTTGATGCCGTAGAAATCCGTATTACTTCTTTTTTTATATCGAGCACAATATTATCTGTGTTTTCCGCTGTAGGATTAATTTGTTTCAATTCGGTTCGAGTATCAACACAAAAGATAGTTCCCTCACTATCATCTTTACGATTCCCAATCCAAACCACTTTACCCTGTCTCTTATACACATCTCCG
>JAGXNP010000207.1 GCA_019894885.1 Promethearchaeota archaeon
CCATATATAATGTCCAAAAAGTTTATCCTTACTTTAAAAAGTACGATTTTGATATTATAATAGGTGGATCATGCGGAGCAAATGTTCTAAATTTGATATATATCCTGTCAAGATTATTTAATAAAAAAGTTGTTGCGTGGGCTCATGGTAACGATTTTTTAATTCGTAGTTATTTCTCTTTTAAAACCTATTTCTTGAAAAACTTAGATAAGATAATACTGAGTAATCATCAAATCAAATATTTAATAAAACAAATACATAAATTAGAAGACAATCAACTTGTATTAATTCCGTATGGATTAACCATAAAAGATTATGAATTAGATGCTACTAAAGAAAAAATTAGAGAAGAATATAAAATTCCTCAAGATACCTTTATAATATTAAGTGTCGGGCGCCATGTTCCAAGAAAAAATTTCGATTTGGTAATTCAAGCCGTTAATGAAATTCTAAATGTAAATCCTAAATTCAAAATAAAGTACTACTTGATAGGACAAGGTCCAGAAACTCCCAAATTAAAAAAATTGTCAAAGGACTTAGGTATTGAAAATCAAGTTATTTTTTTAGGTGCAGGTGAAGAGAGCACGAGAAACAAATTCTACAAAATTTCCGATGTCTTCATCATGCCTTCTGTTAAGAAAAAGGAATCAGTTGAAGGATTTGGATTAGTATTTCTTGAAGCTAATTTATTCAAAGTTCCTGTAATAGGCACATTATCGGGAGGAATAAAAGAAGCGATAATAAACGAAAAAACAGGATTTTTAATTGAACCAAATGATAAAGATAGTTTGGTTGAAAAAATAAGCTTCCTATATAGCAATAAAGAGAAAAGGATTGAGATGGGGGAATATGGACAAAAAAGAGTTATTTCAAGTTTTAATTGGGATGAAATAATACAATTGTACTTTAAATTATTCAAAGAATTGAAAGAAATAAAAATAAATAAATGAAGAATTTATGACTAACTAAACCCTTCCTGACTTTAAATCCTCAATCAAGTTTTTAAACATCTCTAATTCAACACTAAAGGAATAATTTTTAAAAGCGTAGTCTTTAGCAAGTTGTTGTAATTGGCGAAATTTATTTGGATCCTCTCTCCATACCTTATATAATAAATCTATCTTATTCCTTAAATTTTCACTTTTAAGATCATCAAGAAAGAATGCAAATTCTTTGTTTTTTAAAATCTCTATTGAACCAAAAGTATTAGTACAAATAATTAATAATTTCGCCGCTAGAGCTTCAATCAACACTCTACCAAAAGGTTCTCTTCGAGATGTAAAGAGAAATATATCACTTTTTTTATAGTATTCATGTACAATATCAGTATTAACATAGCCATGATATTTTATATATTTTGGATAATCCGATTCTAGTTCGCTAATTTTTTGCTCCAAAGGACCCCTACCGCAAAATTCAAAATATATAGGTATATTACTCTTTTCCTCTAAAATTATCCTGATTGCATCAACGAGCACGCCTACCCCCTTATGAACATCATCTAAATGCCCGACATAGATAAAATTTAAAACATCTTTAGATTTTTCATTGGTTTCATTTTGCTGATAATCTTCTAATTCAACCCCGTGAATAATATGGTTTACTCTATTTGGTTTATAGAAATTATCTAAGAATTTCTTAGCATGATTTGAGATTGTATGAATATAGAATTGTTTTCTGAAGACTGTTAATAAAAGTATGGAAAATCTATACTTAATATTATATAAGGATAAAAATTTATCACTGGTTAAAGGTTTTCGAAACCCAACAATAAATTTTGCTTTCTTGTGCATAATACTAAAGAGTATAAACAAAAAAATATTAGTTGTATTAAACAGTGTTGTATAAATTATATCATTTCTCTTTACTTCTCTAAAAAGTTTAAGAATTTCCCTTGGATTAGGAAAGCTGAAATTTCTATTAAAAACATGTAAAGTAAAATAATTAATCCTATTTGATTTTTCTAATCCCTTTAACTTCTTATTAATAGTTTTTTTAGATAATAATGGTTCACCGATAACTCTATTAGAATCTATTAAGGATACGGGATAATAATTGTTTAATCCTGCCGCTAATTCGATGCTAGAAATTTCTCCACCCCTGCCATTTTCTAATGCAAGAGGAGAATAGATTAAAATTTTCATCTTGATTGATTCGAATAAATTGTTATTAATAAGATTTTATGCAAGCGACATTTTAAATTATTTTTATAATCAAATAAATATTATCAAGAGCATCCTAAACAACTATAAATTAAAGATAATTTCAAAATTTTAATAAAATTCTGATTACTATAAATTAATAGTGATAAAATAGTGGCACATAAAAGCGTTATTCTCATAACTATAGATGCTCTTAGACCTGATCATTTAAAAGCATACAACTACTATAAAAATACTGCACCTAATTTAGAGAAGTTTGTAAAAAAAGGCTCTGTTTTTACAAACGCATTAACAAATGGACCAGAGACGCCATCAGCTTTTTCATCACTTTTCACATCAATATTACCTTTTCTAAGTGGAGGATTTAGCCCGTTACCCACACAAAAGTTAATTTTTCCTCAAATATTAAAGGAAAATGGGATTTATACTTATGGAATTCATAGTAATCCAAATTTAGGGGAATATTTCAATTATCACAGAGGTTTTGATGTATTTTTAGATGGAGAACGGTATAAAGAGAAGCAAGATATGCCAAATAATCGAATAATAAAGAAAAACTCTTTATATTTTCTTAAAAAATTATTAAATTATAAGAATTTATTTAATCGGTTAATGTATGGATTAAAGGGATTTAACAAGATCAAATCCCTACTGAGAAATAGATTCCCATTCCTTACAGATATCTTTTTACCCTTTACTCCTATCGCGTATAATGCTCCATATGTTGTAAATAAAGTTACATCTTTTCTAAAGAAGTATGATAAGGAATTATTTTTATGGGCTCATTTTATGGATGTCCATAGCCCATTTAATCCCCCTTCTAAAAATGTCTTAGCCATTAATAATAGTGATATCATTTTAAGAGAAAGAAGTTTTTTAAATACTGAAGTTTATCAAAATCCTGAAAAATATACAATTTCAAGTGAGATTTTGGACAAACTCAAGATCCTTTACGATGCTGAGATTAATTATGTCGATTCATATTTAAAATACTTATTCGAATTAATACTCCAAAAGTTTCCAAAAGATTGTTTAGTAATTATAACTGCAGACCACGGTGAATCATTTTTCGAACATGGTTTTTTTTTCCACCAAGGAAATATTTACGATGAGCTCCTAAAAATTCCTTTATTTATAGTTGAAATTGGTAATGATAATGCTATAAAAACTATTAATAATATTGTTCAAATTATAGATATTGCACCAACTATTATTGATTACTTTGGTTTTTCAATCCCTGATACATTTCAAGGGAAAAGTCTCATACCATTAATCAGAGGTGAATCGATCGAGCGAGAAAAATATATAATTTCTGAGACTTATCAAAAAAATGGAATTATGAAAAGGAACGGGGAGACTGGATATAAACTTCTTTCTATAAGAGCTTATGGGTGGAAATATATTTATAATGAGCAATTCGACGAAGAGTTATTGTTTTACCTTAAATCTGATCCAGAGGAAAAGGTAAATTTAATCACTAAAGAAATAGCAAAATTAACGCAATTCAGGAAAATTAGGGATTCCCATTTCGAGGAGATGACTGCTGTTGACGAATTTTCGACAATCTCTAAAGCTATTACAAAAATTGACTTTAAAAATATAAATTTATAATTTTATTAAGAATTCTCAGCCAATTTTGAGCATTCTATTAAGTTCTCGGTTATTTTTTAATAATTGAATTAATTTATATTCGAATTTTAATTGATATTATTATGTCTGATTTAATCCCTATACAAGAAGTAATTGAGATAAATCCTCGGGTTCAAGAATTAGGTGAACAAGGATTTATAATAGATCCGGACAAACTCGACGAATACTTAAAGGATTTTAAAAATCGAAAAACGACCTTACCGAATAAAGACTATTGGAAGGATAAAAGAGCATTGATAACAGGCATAAGTGGTTTTGCTGGTAGTTATTTAGCAGAACAGTTATTGGATTTAGGTTGTGAAGTGCATGGAACAATACGAAGACACGCAGTTCCTATGTATGAGAATATTGAACAAATAAGAGGTAAAACATTTCTTCACGAAGCAGATATAACGAGTGCGGAGAGAATTTTCGAAATTTTTGACGAAATTAGACCAAATGCAGTTTTTCACCTAGCTGCTGAATCGTTTGTACCAACTTCTTTTCGTGAACCCGCTAGAGTTGCTCATAATAATATTATAGGGACAATTAAACTTTTCGAAGCAGCACGCAGATTTGGAGCTGATTTAGAGAGTATACAGGTTGCGTGCAGTAGTGAACAATATGGGTTAGTTGATCCTAAGGAAGTTCCTGTTATCGAGGACCTCAAAAAAAATCCCTTTAGGCCTAGAAGCGTGTATGGAATATCTAAATGTGCTACAGAACAGATAGCGTGGTTATATCACAATTCGTATGGTGTACCAAGTATCATTACCCGTGGTTTTAATCACGAGGGACCCCGGAGAGGGATTCAATTCGTTACTAGCGTGGTTCACAGACAAATCGTAGAAATATTAGACAATAAACGAGATAAAATCGTGATAGGAAATCCAAATGCTATTAGAGATTTCACACATGTTAAAGATACTGTTAATGCTTATGTAATACTTAGTGAAAAAAAGAGATATGGGGAACCTTTCAATATCTGTTCAGGAAAAGGGATAACTATTGCGAATTATGTAAAGCTGGCAAAAAAAATATTTAATATTAATGTTGATGTTTTTGTCGATCCTAACCGAATGAGGCCAAGTGAAGTCCCATTATTAATTGGCCGAAATGATAAAATTTTTAATGAAACGGGATGGAAACCGGTAAGGTCAATTGTAGATATCATAAAACAAGGAGTAGAATACTTCCAAGA
>JAGXNP010000208.1 GCA_019894885.1 Promethearchaeota archaeon
CTCTAAACCTTCTTCATCAATTTTAATTAAAATGTTTATAGCATCTCCTAAAGCTATAATTCTTCCAGCAAGTTTTCCACTCAATAAATCATCAACAGTAAATCCCTTATCCTTAAGATAAAATCTGAAATGTCCTTTAAGTTTCTCGATATCGAAATCGTTCTTTGATACATTTATGGGAAAATCATCGAGATACATTTTTCCATAATCAGAAAGTTCAAAATGATCAATTTTGAAATTTTTCGTGCTGAATCCACCGAGTTCAATTTCTTTAGGAACTTGGAACGGCATGATCACATTAAAAGCTTTAATAAGAAGAGAATCTGCTTTTCCGTCATCGTTTGTGTCAACGGTGTAAATGGACTTCTTAGCCGGAAATACTTTTTTAAAGAGCACTTTAAGAGCGGAAATATCGAAAGACATAATTATTATTACTAATAAAATGATATATTTTATCTTTGTGTTAATTAATTATAATTCAATTAAAAATTTATGATACGATTAAGGTGTTGTAATGATTTATACATAAATTTAACACTGACTTCAGATTGCATTTTATGATAAATTATTTTAGAAATGTAATTATCCTACAGTTATCAACAAATACATAAACAGATGATTTGAAATTACTGAAGAAAGCATGAGCCAAGAAGAATTTTTTAAAAATATTCTCTTAAGGTGTCCGAAATGCGAAACCCAGAAGAGTATAAAAGTACCCTCAAAGATATTAACCCAAAGTGGAACGATAATAACAATGGGTATTCCAGTAGGATTAATCTGTGACCATTCATTTCAAGCGTTTGTAGATGATCAATCCAATGTAAGAGGATATCAAGTAGTAGATTTTGTTATTCATAAAACGGAATATTTTCAAAGTGACATGCAAAAGGATGAACCGGAAGAAAATTCTGATCAAGATAGCTTTACTAAATTACCTATCTTTCAAGATATTATTAACATTCTAAGAAATTGTGTTGACGATAGAGAAATACTCGGAAGTGCCGTGTTTACTACTAAAGGGAATGTTTTATATTCATCTATTTCAAATAAAACATTAATTGATACGATAAGAGAATTCGAGGTTAGGAATGACGAAAAGTTACTTAGTATTACGAAAATGCTTCTTGAATTAAAAAATCAACAGAAAGTGTGTTCGAAATATCTTGAAATTCACGATTTAGAAGTGATCCTTGTTCTTATCTTTTCTGAAATGGTTAACTTTGCTATAGGAAATATGTATTTAGGAGATGTAGTGAAAAAAATAGAAAAATTAACTTAATTTTCTAAAAGAGGAGCTATATAAAATCTTCCTTCTATCAGTTTTGATATATATTTGTTAAATTCTTTGCCATAATTATCGGAGTTTTTAAGACGTTTTAATAAAGATTTCCTTTCCTCAAGAATCTCTTTAGTTATACCAGATTTTGATGGTTGCATTTTTATAACGGAAGGAAACAGAAACAGAGTTAAAATCTCAAGTGAATAATAATAAAACTTTTCTAAATACGGTTTTACAGATTTCAATATTTTATCTATGTTCGGATTCGGAATTGCAGCTTTGATAATCAAAAATGTGTTATCATTTTCTTTTAAATCCAATTTAACATAATAAAAAAGGGGAATCTCTTGCGCTTTCATTATTTTTTGGTATATATCATTCATCTCTGAATTCGGTACTTGTTTTTCACCAATTTTAAGTATGCAAGATTTATACGTATCTCCTCCCGTTATAATGAAAAGATCTAGTATATCCTCAACTTCCACTTTTTCAAGAAAGTCATTTAATTTAAGGTAGTTCTGTAATTTATAAGAGAAAATAACTTCCATCATTTGATTATCTGGTTTATTTATTGCTTGATATAGATTACGTTGTAAAAATAAATCTAAATTATCAATGTTCTCATTCTCTTCAAACAGAATACCCAAAATACCCTCTTTTTGAGTCCTCCTATCTAGATTCCCAGTAAAGCATGAAATACTTCTATAACCACTTATTTTAAATTCTAAATTTGAAGATGACTTAAATCCAGCATGGGACATGTAAAGTTTGGAAATAAACTCCTGAGGTAAAGAAATTGGGGTTTTATAATAAGAATATTTAATTTTAGGTCCTTCTAACTCGTCGTGAATTAATAAAAATATACCTTTTGGCATCTCTCCTTATTACCTCTTATTCAATCCATAAGTTTCTGATTTGTTTGGATACTTCTATTCCTATTTCTTCAATCTCAAGAATACTTTCACTACTAAGATTTGCGCTAGTAAGAATGATAATAAGCAATAGATCTTGCGTTACATCATATATTAGTACATAATTAGCATCTGTTTTTAATTTAAATTCCTTAAAATTATGTAATTTCATTTCTCTTATGACTTTATTAATTGTGACTATTAACAAAGACAACATGCCTACAGCAATATCTTCATCTTTTATATCTAATGTAGAGCCACACGCAAGTCCAGTTGATTTTTCAAGTAACACGGCATCTTTGACATCCTTATGATTTTTCAATGAATTTAATATGGAATTAATGAATGTAGTTTTAGGTGAAATTTCTCGAATTATCTCACTCCAAGCAGAAAAGAGAGATTGTCCAAATATGGAAGTTGAATGAAATGTTATTTTATGAGATATATTTTGGGATAGGAATTTCTTTAAATAAGCAGCTAATGCGTCTTCATCATGAACAAGGTCAATTTTATGAAAAAAAACATTGATCATCGCTTCTGGATTAAAGGAAATGATTTGATTTACGCTCCACTCTAACTCTTCCCGAGCATCTTCAAACCGATCAGTGTCAGTTACATCAATAACATATAGTAATATTGAAGCTTTTCGAAAAATATTGCTTCTTAATACGCCATGATACTCATCAAGATATTGTTGTTGTCCTCCTAAATCCCAAATCATCGGTTTTGTTATCGAACCGACTTTGTATTCATTATAAGAAATTCCTTTGGTTGCAGCTGAATTTAATAATTCATATGGCTTCTTTCCTCCAAATACACGTTCATAAATGCAAGTTTTTCCAGCGTTAGAGAGTCCGATCAGAATAATCTTTTTCATCTCCTCCGTTGGTTTCCTTTGAAATTCTCCAAGCAAATCAGTGACAGTACTTTCAATAAACGATTCATCATTAGTAGAAGAGACATTAGATAACTCTTCGTTTACAATCCAATCGATTCTGTTACGCGGGATACTTAAGTTTTTACTTTCAAAAAAAAATTGAACCTCATTCGTTATTGCTTCCTTTATTAATCCCGTTCTTTCATAAACTAACTGATCTCTATACTGGACATTTAGTAAAAATTTGTCATCCTTTGAGCTTGAGATTCCTAAGTGAAATAATGTTCCTGGAATTTTTTTCATTATTCAAATCCTTTAATTTACTTTTGAGTTGCTTTATTTAAGCATTCATTAATTTTCTCTCTAAATTTTTCCACATTTTTTTTTTCATTATCTCTACCAATTTGAACTAATAACTGAGATATTTTTTCGCATTTTTCATAAAATTCTGCTGATTTTTCAAAATTATTTTCATTTAATAGTGAATTTGCCTGGTTATTCATATTAAACCTTTGATACTCTAAATCTTTTAGCGCTTTTTGATCCATTTGATAAAATTGAGTTAATTCAGACAAATGCATTTCAGCCGAATCAGTATCATTTAATTTTTTTGATAATTCGATTAAATCACTATATAAATCGAATATTTTTAATGAATCGTTCCCTGATTTTTCTTCTTCTAAGATTTCAAGTTTTTTATCATGTTCTTCGCTTAATTCTTTGATTCCTAGAGTTAAATCCGAAAATACTAAGGCTTCTTCTTTTCTACCCAATTCTAAAAGAATTTTTTCTGCAACCTCATATTGCTTTTGAGCCTCAAAATAGGCGCCTTCAGTAAATAATTTTTCACCATAATTTTTGATTTTATTTATTCGAGCCATTATCGCTTTATCATTGCTTACTTCTTTTTGTTGGATTGTTTTATCATTTATCTTTAGCTTTATTATTTTTTGAATTTCATCTTTTTCAGTGACCGGGTGCGAGTTTAAGATATTCTCGATATGTGTTATTATTATTTTGAGGGGAATTTTTTTTCTATGAGGCAATTGATTTTTTTGAATTCTTCTTTTTACTATAACGATTGTAGTAATTGAACCAATAACACTTGCAGATATAATTCCTATAATGATAAATAACATAAAATCATCAATTCCATCATCAGGTGAAATCTTTGTAAAAGTTCCCATCGTATAACTACTTTGTTGCCCTACTCCATCAATTTGAACTAAAAAATAATAGTAATCTCCCGGAGGAATTACCTCATTTAATTCAAAATAGCTACTATCAGACCCTAAATTTGTAATATTAAAATCGAGAATAAAACCAGGTGTAATAAATGGATCAGATTCATTATCAATCATTAATATATAATAAGAGATACCTGATGGATCAGAACCATCTATCCAATCAAATGTTAGGATGCCGCTAACATCTCCGCTTGGAGCGTTAGTTATTATGGGTGATGATGGTGGAGTTGTATCCTGAACAGTAATATTACCACTAGTTACATTGCTGTTACCGCTATTATCTTCTATATATATTTTATATTGATAAACAGTCCAAAAACTTGGAGTCCAAGAATCGTATTGCCAAGTGCTTCCGCCGATATTCGACATAGAATTGTTCGAACCTTCAAATTCTATTAAACTCTTATTTATAATCCCAAAGTCATCAATTTCAATTGTAATGATCTCAGCATTCCCTAATTCTAAAGGATCAGAACTCTCAACTATATCTGAATAAACAGGCGAAGTTGTATCTTGAAATTCTATTGAACCACTAGTGGAGTTATAATTATTGTTGTTATCTTCCATATATATAGTATATGAATTGTTCCCTGTTCGATTTGGCATCCATGAGTCATATTGCCATAAATTTCCTCCCACATTTACCAT
>JAGXNP010000209.1 GCA_019894885.1 Promethearchaeota archaeon
GATTAACCCAACCCCATGGGCAGCTCTGCTTGATGGACCTGTTGAGATTATTTTCTATGCCAATGACACATTAGGACATCTTGTTTCTGCGGAAGTGAATGTAATAAAAGACACTCAAACGCCAGCTATTACTGTGAATTCACCGGAAGATGATGATATCTTTGGAGTTTCTGCTCCCTCTTTCAATGTAAGGATTACTGATGATAATATAGACTCCATGTGGTATAGTCTTGATGGCGGATTACACAATTACACATTTACAGATAATGGGACGATTAACCCAACCCCATGGGCAGCTCTGCTTGATGGACCTGTTGAGATTATTTTCTATGCCAATGACACATTAGGACGTCTTGCTTCTGCGGGAGTAAATATCGTAAAGGATGCTACAGGCCCAATTATCGTAATTACTTCTCCAGTTGATGACGAGGAATTTGGTACTCAGGCGCCTCTTTTTAATATTACGATTACAGACGACCATTTGGACTCGATATGGTATTCTCTTGATGGAGGTGTAACCACTTATGTTATTACTACGAATGCTACCATCAACCAAACTGCATGGACGGCATTGTCCGAAGGATCAATAACCATTACTTTCTATGCGAATGATACGTTAGGACATGAAACATCTGAGGATGTAATTATAACGAAAAGCATCCCCCCTGCTGGGGATGATCCAACTATTGTTATCGTTATTATTGTTGTTTCTATAGTCGGCGGAGTCGCAGTATTAGCAGGCGTCTATCTATTTATGAAAAAACGTGGAATAACAGAATAATTCTAAACTATTTCATTCTTTTTTTTTATTATTTCTTTTTAGATTTAAAAGAGTTTGTAGCTAAGATTATTTCAGGTTAATTACAAACTTCTGTTAAATACTTCAAAATCATTCCAAAGGGTTTTATATTATTAAGCAAACTCTATAGAATTAATCTCAAAATAATATAAAGCGTGATATGAATGAGTTTTGAAGAAGATTTTGATAATGAATATGAAACCGTTAAATCAAAAACTCCCGCTTCCAAGACACCTTCTACGGGTAAAAAGTCGACCCTTTACTTTATGTCGACCATAGGACCGGGAGAAAAGAAGGAAAAACTGACCGTGAATGAGGCTAATCAAGTAAGCGATGTAAAAAGAACCCTTGGGAATCTATTCGGGCTTGATCCCGATGAATTTCACCTTAGTTCTGGTGGTGTTACGATGGACGAGGCTGACCAATTAAGTGATTATAATCTTCATAATGGCGACGACATTCTTTTGATTCCCTCAAGCACGGCTGGTATCTTTTAAAAAGAATTTAATTTTTTATCTACTCTTTTTTTTTTAAAAATATTATTAGATTTTAAAAATCGGACTCCTTTAATGTTAACAATTATCTAGAGTTTAAAGTGATCAACAATTTTCAAATGAAATTTAAATTAAAAATAAATGATGTAAAGGATGAATGATCTAAATTTTCAAAGTATTGAGCAAGAAGAACTAACCTCAACAAGAAAAACCTTTTTTTTTCAGATTGATTTCCTAAAAGCGGTAATGATATTTCTGGTCATTTTTGATCACATGGTTTCCGGGAACATCAAAAGTGACATTGGGGTCGCTCTCTGGGAAAGAATTTCCATACCCGTCTTTTTAGTAATACTTGGATTTAATATGGGGCATTCTTTTAGAGGACAAGGTGATTTATCGTTAAAACAATTATATTCTTGGAGTTATTTCAAGAAGAAAATCTTACGTTATATTGTCCCTTTTCTTATCCTGTATGCCGCATCAACATTTATTGGGTTATTTATGTATGGATTCGATTTTATAGCAATGTATGATACTCAATATTCCCCGGAACACGGAATTATTAACCTGTTTTATTTGATACTGCCTTTTTGGGGTCCGGGTAATTGGTTCATCCCCGTTTTATTGCAATCAATTCTCGTCGTACCATTACTATATTGGGGTTTTACTAAAAAACCAATTTTAACGTTAATTTTAACCTTTGGTATTGAGATCCTAATGCAACTAATTGTATTTTTCACTAAAATTGGCTATCCGTATTCATCTTGGGAGGAAGTATATGTATATACCTTATTCGCTAGTAGCTTACCATATTATCTCTCAGCTGTTGGGCTAGGCTTGTGGTTGTCTTCTGGTCATAAACTTACTGAAAAAAGGAATATACTCCTATGGATTTTATTACCGATAAGTTTGTGGTACATAATTGCCTATCAATTTTTTGACTTTCGCTTTATCATTGAGGGTGAACGATTCCTTAGAGGAGATTATACGCTTCTGGTTTTTCCGTACTCCGCATTCTTAGTATTGCTTGCACTCAATTTTCTGCCGAAAACTTCAAACTCGTGGATTTCTAGGAAAATTTCAGTAATTGGAAGATCGACATATCACATTTTACTCACCCAGATATTGGGATATGCGATGATCACGGCTTGGTGGGGCACTCACTATGGAATGGATGTTCCATTCGATCCTTTTGATCTAATAGATTTAGTAACTGCATGGATTCTATTTATTTGGTTAGGAATAATCTGGTATAAAATTGATCATCAAGAAGATTTAACAAGAAGGATATTATATTACCTCAATTTTTTCATTCTATTTCCTTGCGTGTTGTTTTTAACCTTCTGGTTACAAGGATTCTGGGTTCCAATACCGCTTATGGTGATTATACTTTATGCAATCGCTGCGATAATATACCATTTTGTCATTAAAAGACCACTAAATACACATATATTAAGTATATGGACGGGCTTTCTAATTATAAGCTTTATCTCGATGATTCTTCAAGTCGAAATTTTCTTGCCAAGCGAATTTTGGATTCTATTGATTCCTATGGGAGCCTACTTCGTTTTTGCGTTGTATTGTACACTATCTAATAAAAACTAAGGATATTATAAATTATAAAACAAATTCTTTTTTTTTTAATTATATTTCTGATTTTATCTATTATTCTATGGCTTTAGAGCGTACCAGCTTCTTATTAAATCCTTTTTTTTTATCATTCTGAAAAGATAAAGAGATATAATAAAAAATATTATATCTTCGACAATCCAAATCATACTAAAAACCGTTAAAACAAAAAAACCAAAATCAACTAATGGAATCCATAAGAACTCACAAAATGGGAGAATAACCCAAGGATAGAATAGTTCGATATAGGGATGTGAGGGAAAGTCAAGTAAAAGGTGAGTTAATCCTCCAATTAACGCTGAATAGAATGCGACTATGAAGAATTTTTTATCAAATCTCTTGTTTTTTACTCTCCCCCATTTATCTACTCCAAAATATCGTAATATTTTAGGAATGAATCCTTTTTTCTTGACGATATTTGATAGAATTGACACAATATATCTACAAAAAATCATACTTAAGATTATTGTTAAAGGAACGGTCCAATATATTTGTCCTAAAAGACTATGGGACACATGTCTTAACTCATTAGAAAGTACAAGATCTGGAACAAGAGCTCCAATACAGATCGCAATTTCATCAATCCACTTTGGAAACTTTATTTTTAAATAGAGCGCTGGTGCTTGATGAGAAATTATCGGACTAGGCATCTTCTTGAAATATTCATAAAAGGTTATAAGTTTTTATAAAAATTCAATGAATTGTTGAGATAATAGAAATTAATATTTCTTAAATTAAGTTCTGTGGTTTTATTTATCACAGAGATAAATTTTATCTTTTTACAGAGGAACAATTTTTTATAGTTATTTTAATCCCAATATTTATCTTTTGAACATAACTTACACGAAATTAAATCGTGATAAGTTATTTTTGAAATTTTATTGATTCTAATTGTGCTTATTACTCCTTATATATATCACATAAATTTAGGGTTAGGACCTAATAGAATTTTTGCAATTCTGTGCGATATTTCATCGTAATATGGTTTTCGAATATTAGAATCTCTGGAGTATTTTCCTTATTGTATACTTCGGTTAGTGTTTCTTTACAAAGTTTTAAGGTTCTATAGTAAGAAAATTTCGAAAAAGCAATTTCTTCTATTTGGAAGTATTACTGAAATGATTCCGTTGTTGATTTCCATTCCAAGTGTAATATTTCTTAGTCCAGAGGGAGAGAATTATATTCCAATTATGATTTCAATTCCAGTATTACTAGTATTTTGTAGTGTTGTAATATATTTCTGATCATTAAGTAAAGAAAATTACTCGAAATATTATGGAACTTTTGAAGAAATATTATAATATGATTCAAACTTTTTATTGAAATGACCATTTCGTTATCATAACATCTTTTTATTTGATCTTTTATGTGTAAGAGTATGGAATTTGAGACGATAAAGTTCGAATTGGAAGAAAATGGTATTGGAATTTTAACATTCAACAGACCAGAAAAAGCTAACGCTATATCTTTTCAGATGGTTGAGGACCTTCATTCATTATTAGATGCATTAATGACAAATCTTGATTGTCGGGTCCTGATTATGAAAGCAGAAGGAAAGGTCTTTAATGCCGGTCAAGATTTGAGCGATGCCAGCGTATTGAAATCAAAAAAGAAGCCGGATCATCTCAAGAAATTTTATTTCTTAGATATTCCCGAAGTGGTTAAAAGCTTTATGTATTATCAATGGAGAATTTCAGATCTTATCATTAAGATGCGCAAGATCTCGCAACCGATTATTACTGTAATTCAAGGTGCTGCAATGGGAGCGGGGTTTTCGATCACAATGGCTGCTGATATTCGGATAGCTGGAAAGAATGCGAA
>JAGXNP010000020.1 GCA_019894885.1 Promethearchaeota archaeon
ATTTATAGATCGCCAACCATTAAAACGTCTTGGTACTCCAGAAGAAATCGCTGAAGGTGTTATATTTTTGGTATTAAATGAATTCTGTACAGGAGTAAGTTTACTCGTGGACGGCGGTATGACTATGTAAAAAAAAAGAAATAAAAAAAAACCTTAGAAAAAAGGATTAAACTAGATAATTATCTGGTAGTCCAACCACCATCTAGCCTCAAATCTGCTCCCGTCATATAGCTAGATTCATCAGTAGCTAAAAAAAGGATTCCTGTTGCAATTTCTTCTGGAGTTGCCCATCTTCCCATAACGCCTTCTTCTTCAAATTCCTTTCTAACTTCTTCATACGATAATCCTCTATCTTTAGCTTGCTTTGCTACATCACTCTGAAGCATTGGTGTGTCAGTTGCTCCAGGGCTTACACTATTCACTCGAACATTATATGGTGCTAAATCTAAAGCTAATGCTCTAGTGTAGCCTAATACTGCTGCTTTGGTTGAACAATAGTTCGCATGAGCAGTTTGACCTATGTGAGCAGCTACAGATGCTAATGTAATGATTGAACCAGATCTTTGCTTTTTAAAATATGGAACTGCGTATTTACAAGTGTAATGAGTACCCTTAATATTTACATCAATAAGTAAATTATAATCTGCATCTGGAAATGTTTCAACATCACCTACTCTAACAACTCCCGCATTAACAATTAAGACATCAATTCTTCCATATTTTTCAATAGTCAGGTCAATCATCGCTTTTACTTCATTTTGATTTCTTACATCAACGGTGGTTATCTTAGTTCTTTCTTTTGCATCGTCACTAATAAGTTTATAGGTTTCATTTAAACTCTCTTCATCATTATCAGAAAGAACCTGGATTGCCCCCTCTTTGGAGAATAATATTGCTGTAGCTCTGCCAATTCCTGATGCTGCTCCAGTCAATACAACAATTTTATCTTTTAATCGCATTTATTAATCACCTTATTTTATTACAATTTCCTTATCAAGTCTGGAAAGCCTTTCTGTACCATTTTCCGTCACTCGATAACAATCTTCAACACCAACTAAACCTTGACCTCTTACATTTAACCATACTTCAAGATCTAATACCATATTTTTTTCAAAAGCAACATCTAATGCACCTGTAGGTCCAAAAAGATGAACTTCTTCACATTCTAAGCCTATACTATGTGCCGTAATAAGATAAAAACCCCTTTTCGTGAGAGACTTTAAATATGCTTGAGCTTTTTCCCTAAAGACCTTAGCATTAACGCCAGGTTTAATATTTTCAGCACAATATTCTTGAACTTTGATCATATAATCCATAGCCTCTTGAGCTTTCTTTGGTACTTCCCCTATAACAACCCCTCGACTCACATCTGAAATATATCCCTCCCATACACCGCCAAAATCAAATCGTATAATATCGTTTGGAGTAACAGGTGTTCCGAGTCCAGGAGCTTCTGGATCTGAAGGACCGATATTCATTGTAAGATGATCCCATCCCCATGCGCCCTCATCCACAAATTTTCGTCTCGCGATTTTTAGTAAATCTGTATCTTTCATATTTAATTCAACAGCTTCGATACAAGCTTCGATAGCTTTCTCAGTAACATCTGTCGATTTTCGAATTCTCCTAACTTCTTCTTCTGTTTTGATAAGTCTCATCTCGATAAAGCTATCATCAGCATTAATAAATTTAGCATCCGGAAATTTCTTTTGCAACGCTTCAGATTGATAACGAGGCATATATGATTCAATGCCTATAGTTTTTTTTCCTAACTCCCATTCCTCAACTTTTTTCAAGAGAACTTTTATTGCTGCATCCAGAGAACCGACTCTAAAAACCTCACTCTGGGACACCCAGGAAAATTCTTCAACACTATCATATAGAGACCAGATAATAGCACTTTCTTCTCCATCTCGTCTGACCATAGAAAGATTTGGATATTGATTTGATAGTACATATAAAATGGGATTTGGTGCTACGTGAGTAACAGGTAAACCTGTAGTATAAAACACATTCACAGGGCTAGAAGCGATTAAAAGATCGACATCATGATTATTCAATACTTTTTGTGCTCTCTCTTTATTGTATCCTATTGGCTCTGCCATTATTAATCAAAATTTTATCTTATTTATGAATAGAAATACAGAGTTGATTAAAAATCTTTAATAAAAATATATCGATTGTAAATCTATAAAAACGAGTATTAAATTTTTTAACTATGACTTATGTCAAATTTGGGATAATTGGTTCTGGAAGTGTTTGGCGATTTCATAAATTCGGTTGGAATAATGATCCAAAAATTCGCTTTACAGCGGTTTATGATGTTAATGAAAAGGTTGCACGAAGAACAGCAAAAGTAAACAATATGAGTTTTTTTAAAGATCCAGAAGATTTTTTTAAGAGCGATATTGATGCTGTACTAATTATGGTCCCCCATTATCTGCATGAGAAATATGTTATTGCCGCAGCTAAGGCGGGAAAACATGTACTTTGTGAAAAGCCAATGGCGACTACTCTCGAAGGATGTGATCAAATGATCGAAGCTACTAAAAAAGCAGGAGTTAAATTTATGATAGCTGAGAACCATCGTTTTCTACCTGCTCATGAATATATAGCAAATGCAATACAATCTGGGCTAATTGGTAACCCTTTCCTGGTGAGATCTTATGAAGGAGTAAACGAAATAGCCGGATTAATGAAAGAGGGCTTTTGGAAAGGAAATCCAATATTAGCTGGTGGTGGAGCTTTGATGGATATGGGTGCTCATAAATTTGCTGCAATAAATTGGATTCTCAACGATAAAGCTGAATCTGCTTACTGTTGGCTAACGAAGCAATGCACAACTTTAAAGGAAAAAGCTGAAGACAATGCAATGGTTTTTCTAAATTATAAAAAAGGAACTATTGTAGAAGCACTTGTTAGTTTTTCCGTAATATCACCCCCAACAAATAGCCTAGAAATATATGGAACGAGAGGGACAATTATTGAAAATCATGAATGGAATAACCCAGTAAAAATATTTTCTAACCATGAAGATATGGGAGAAAATAAAGGAAAGTGGTATGAACCCAGAATTGAGCATGGACCTTTTCCAAAATACTATAAGATTTCAATGAGAAAGGAAGATTTATATTTTGCCGATTGTATACTCAATGATATTGATCCTGAATTTACACCTGAACAAGCAAAAGAAGCAATTGCTACTGTTCTTTTATCTTATTTGAGTGCCAAAAAAGAAAAAACAACCACAATGGAGGATTTGAATAAGCTTTATAAAAATAAAGGAACTAAAATTATTTTAGAAGAATTACCCCAATCAATCAAGGAAAACATCTGTCTAGAATAATTACTCTTATCTTAATTTTACTAAACTTATAGAGGCTTTTTTTTTAAATAACAATCTTGGTTTATTTTTTTTAATTTGAAAATTCTTCGAGTTGAGTATTCATTTCAAAAGGCTTTATTAATAATCCTAAAGTAGAAAATTTAATTGAAGGATCATTAATTGAAACGCCTTCTTTATCTAATAATAGAAAATTTTCTAATCTTAACATTTCTATAACTCATCTTTCTGATGATGAGTTAATCATCCAAAAATGTGAATCTGTTAAAAATGATTACATGACTATGATAAATGATGTGCATAATCTTATAGATAACTGTGAAGGATTATCAAATGATCAAAAACTTGAATACTGCAATAGTGAACGCCATTTTATGAAACAGTATCTAAAATATTCCCTTCTTAAGATAAATAAGTACTTTCCTGATTAATGATATTATATAAAGATTAAAGTTATTAAATTACAATTCTGTGTTTTAATCAATAATACAATTTTTCACTGAATTTTATGCAATTCTCAAAATCAGTTATAGAAATAATAAAGGAACGGACATCTTGGAGAACTTATTCTAATCAATTACTTGAAGATGATACGAAGAAGAAGATTGATCAAATTTTAACGATTAAAGATTTTAAAAGTCCTTTTAGTGAGCTCGCGGGAAATACTCGATTTGAATTAATTGGAGTCCCAGAATTTGCTCCCGATGAAAGAAAAAAATTAGGAACTTATGGGCTAATCAAGGGAGCTCAAGAGTTCATAGTGGGAGCGATTGAAAAATCCGATTATTATAAGGAAAACTACGGATACCTCTTGGAAGCTATAATTTTAGCAGCCACCGATTTGAATTTAGGTACCTGTTGGCTGGGAGGAACTTTTAATAAAAGCCTTTTTTCTACTAAAATTAATTGCCAAAAAAACGAGATAGTTCCCGCAATAACGCCTATAGGATACACTATCAAAACCAGACGCAGCAAAGAGAAAGCTATAAGGGCATTCGTAAAAGCAGATTCTCGATTTCCTTGGAGTAAAATATTTTTTGAAAATACTTTCTCTACAGCCCTTCCTCGAGAGACAACCGGTAGATATGAAACTTTGTTGGAAATGGTTCGACTTGCTCCATCGGCGGGCAACAAGCAACCATGGAGAGTTTTAAAAGAAAAGGATTGCGATAATTTTCATTTCTATGTGAAATCCTCACAGGATTTAAAACTGAAAGTTTACAATACGTTCATTAACCTCGATATAGGGATTGCAATTTGTCACTTTGATCTAACCGCAAAAGATGTTGGAATAGAAGGGACATGGGAATTTTTGAGCCCAGATATTAATCCTTCCGAAGAATTTAAATATATTATATCATGGATTGGTCAATAAAAATTCTTTTTAAATTTACTACATATTTGTCAAAATTTCTAAACTTCTCTTATTTTAATAATATTAATTGTTTTGAAAGCTTTAAAAACAAGATTTAATAATTTTCTATATTCAAGACTTGAATATACTAATACTGATTATTAATAATGGCAAATATACTTGTAACTGGAGGAACGGGATTTATTGGTATACCTTTGGTTAAAAAATTACACGAATTAGGGCATGGAGTAAAATTACTGATAAGAGAGAGTAGTAATACAACACCATTTAAGGAGCTTAATAATATTGATTATATTGTTGGCGATATCCAAGATATTAGCAGTTTAAAAAAAGCTGTGAATAATGTAGATACTATATACCATCTTGCAGCTTATACTGCGATATGGGCGAAAGATAAATCTATTTATTATGAAATTAATGTTAAAGGGACAGAAAATATCGCTAATATTGCTCTTGAAAATAATCTAAAATTATTTTATATGAGTTCCTTTACTGCGTTAGGACCTACTCCCCAAGAGGCTGTTGATGAGACTCATGAAAATGAGAATTTTTGTATGGAATATGAGAAATCTAAATTTCAAGCGAAAAAACTGGTGAAAAGTTATATACCAAAAGGTTTGAAAACCATGATTTTTTATCCCGGAATTGTATATGGTCCAGGAGATTTTAATGTATTCGGTAGAATGCTATTTGATGTTATGAGGGGAAACATATTTCCCTTGGGTGCTTGTCCTGGAAAGGGAGAAGCTATGACCTGCCTATCTTATGTATATGATATATCAAATGCTTTAGCAGATGTATTAAATAGAGAAGATCTTTTTGGGGAAGATTTTATTCTTGGGGGAGAAAATGTTAGATTTAAAGATTATCTTGATTTAATTGCCAAAATCGGACGAAATAAAAAAGCAAGAAAGTTTCCTTATACAATTGCGTGGGTATATGCATGGTTATTGGAAGTTAAAGCAAGGTTTAATAAGAAAACCCCTTTTTTAACTCGACCTACACTAAGAGCAATTAAATATCATAGATCATATTCGTCAAAAAAAGCTATTGATAAATTTGGTTATAAGATTACTCCATTAAAAGAAGGTTTAGAAGAAACAATTAATTGGTATAAGGAATATATTGAAGAAGGAAAAAAATGATAAAAGATTACGAAAATCATGTTAGAACATGAATTAACAGGTCAAATTATTGATAAGAAAGCATATAAAACAGAAATAGCAAAAAAATACACCACATTTCTTGCACAATATCCTGAAATTTTTTCGGATCTAATTTTTGGATCAAATTTTGACTTCGCTCTTTATGATTCAGCTGAAACATATGATAAAGAATCTCCACTAGATATCTTTAATGTGCTTAGAAATGGAAACGGAATTGAAATAAAACCAGGAAGAGCAGTTGATTCAGATTTAGAACTAGCACTCTCGGTATGTGCAGTTAAAAAATTAATCCAAACAAAAACGAAAATAGATTATGCACACCTTTTCGGAACATTTTGTGATGATCCGGATGAGGAAAAAGGATGGATTGATTTTGTATTGCATAAAAGAACACAAACTTTAATCGATATGGGCTACGGAAGATTTGCCCAAACTGCTGGTATCCTCAAAAATGACGACGATATTTATAGTATTTAACACTCTTTTTGAATAAATTTTAGAAACATCATTAAAATTAGAAAGGTAATGAAAAATATGGCAAAAGTTCAAGAATTAGAAATAAAAAATAAATACACTGGTGAGCTTATCGCAACTGTTCCTGCTGACACACCAGAAACGGTTAAAAAAAAAATAAAAAAAGTTCATGAAAATCAACATTTATTAAAAAAAATGGATTTCTTTGAACGAGCTCAACTTCTTGCTAAATTTGCTACTAAATTGCGCTTTAAGAAAGCCCAATTAAAGGATTTGATTGTTGCAGAAGGAGGATTACCAATCAAATATTCTGAATGGGAACTAGGCATAGTAATGACTGGTTTCAAATTTTGTGATTGGTACTATCAATTCTTAGAAGAGAAACCTTTAACAAGTATAGAAGGGGAACAACTCGCTAGAATAAGATATATACCTCATGGTTTAGCAGTTTGCATTTCACCTCGTAATACTCCTATAAGCCTCCCTCTTTATCAAATGGGAGCAAATTATTTAGTTGGCAATGGAGCTATTGTCAAACCTTCCACAGCTTGTCCATTAACTATGTTAAAAGCTTATTCTTTGATGGAAGAAATAGATTTTCCTGGTCTTGAGGCTTTAAATTTAGTTATAGCTCCCGGAGAATGGGCTGTAGATGAATTTCTTAAGTCTCCCTTAGTTAAAACATTAATGACGATTACCTCCTCTCATACGGCAAAAGATATCTTGGTACGTTATGGTAGATTCCTGAAAAAAACTGTTGATAGGTCAATGGGAGTTGATATGTATACTCAACCATTTAAAAACTTCTTTTTTGAATGTGCTGGAAACGACGCAGGGATAGTCATGGATGATGTTAATTTAGAGCATGTAGCTAAATGGAATGTAATGGCTAGTTTTACTAATTCTGGTCAACAATGTTTTTCAATGAAGCGAATTATAGTCCACCAAGATATATATGATCAATATACAGAATGTCTAATAAAAGAAATTGAGAAATTAAAATATGGAGATCCCACCGATCCAGATGTGGATATCGGTCCTTTGGGAAGTAGGAGAATCCTGATGATGATGGAAGTAATGGTTGAAGATGCGAAGAAATATAATGCTCAAATATATACTGGTGGTGAAAAAATTGATACAGGAGAAGATTATGGATTATTTTATACGCCGACTCTGGTTGAAATTAAACCAGAATTGTGTGAAGATTTATCTAAGGCTCCGTTTTTGTGGAGAGAAGAGGCTTTTGGACCTGTCCGTTCTATTACTAAAGCTAAAGACATGAAAGATGCAATTAGATTAGCAAATGCAAGTAATTATGGTATGAGAGCAGTAGTTTACACTTCTAATTTGAACAATATTGAGGTTTTTAAGGATCAATTAGAAGCTGCAAATATTTATGTTAATGCAAGACCTATGCTAGTTGACATTACGGTTTCCTTAGGAGGAATTAAAGATTCTGCTTATCCAGCCGGTTGTAAATATTATCCTCAAGAGTTAGTTTATGGAAAATATATTTATGACGGTACTCCGCTGAATTTAAAGAAAATTAAATGAATTTCATACACAATGGAACCTGATATATTATATACAAAATTAAAAGAATTTTTTCCAAATCAATTAGATTTAATGAGACATTTACATCTTAATGCTTGTTGGGAATATAATATCACTGAGCAATCCACTGATGATGCAAATATCCATCTAAACTTCTTTTTATTCAAAAAGAATGAAAAATCGCTAGAGATGACAAAAACTAAGCCTGATGTTAAACCAGATTTAATCCTGTATTTTACAGAAAAAGCTATTTTAAATATAATTGAAGGGACTTCGAGTGCAGAAGAATATTATGAGCGTTATCATAATATAATGGAACATCCCCAATCTGGGATTGAAGTGGATAGTAAAGTAAATAAACCTAGACTAAAACTTTGGCAAATTGGGTATAAACAGTGGCAAAAAGATTTTAAATTTTAAGTTACTACACTAAAACCTTATAATCAGAATGTTGATAATTATACAATTTTAATTCTGAGATTTTTCTTTTTTATGGAAACAACTATTATTGCAATAATCGCAAATATAGTAAAACCGATAAAAGTTATGCCAAAAGGAATAATTCGAAATTGCCCTTCCCATTTTATTATGATTTGGTCAAACTCATCGTAATAAGTTTCTACTATAAGAAGCCCTCTTTGATCAAATTCCTTTTCCCATAGATAATCAATTCCCATGTCGCTTTTACCTTGTTTGAATATTGATAAGCCGCTTCTATAATACTCAGAAGATAGAGATAATATAGCTTGTTCTAAATAATCTTCTACTGGTGTAAGGCAGAATAGGTAATCAGCATAATCTTCTGGATAATTTCCGACATAGATATTGAATATTTCACCACTCAATCCCCAATCTGTCTTATAATCCCAAAATTCTACATTAAGAATCCAAGTATCTATAGATGTATCGATTTCTCTTATAATCATTCTAAGTTGATCCCCTTTTTCATAATTAGGATCAATTCCGATAATCGTTCTATAACTTTCTAAGTCTAGTTCTGTAATCTCCCAAATTAATTCGGTTCCTTCATTAAAACCAATTTCATGATCTGTCTCTGCTTTACCAATTAAACTAAAACAGGAACTGAATATAACGAAATTTAAAATTCCTATTATACAAATAATTTTTAATTTTTGATTCACTTTAACATCAAAATTCGTTTTTAGGTTCTAAGAAAGTTTCTTTAATAGAATATTTTCTGTAATAAATTGCAGAATAATAATTTTTTGAAACTTAAAAATTTGATTTTGGAAATCTACAATTATTTTAACTAAATTAAAGAAATTAATTTATACTATAAAAATTAAATATCAATAATTAACAGAAATCACATCAATATGAGGAAAATTAAATGAATAAAGACGATATCTGCTTTATGTCGGCTTTTGAGATGCGAGAAAAAATCAAATCTCAAGAATTATCATCAAGTGAAATTACTGAAACAATAATTGAACGAATTGAAAAAATCAATCCAATAATAAATGCATATTGTACTCCTACTTTTGAATTAGCAAGAAAAACTGCTAAAAAAGCAGATGAAGCAGTTAAAAGAAGTGAAAAACTTGGATTACTACATGGAATTCCGACATCAATTAAAGATTTAATGCAGACCAAAGGGATAAGAACTACATATGGATCTAAATTGTATGAAGATTTTATCCCAGAAGAGGATGATATAGCGGTTCAAAGATTAATTGCGTCTGGTTGTGTCATACTTGGTAAAACAAATACACCTGAGTTTGGTTCCATCGCTCTTACAAATAATAAACTCTTTGGAGAAACAAAAACACCATGGGATATAGAGAGAAATTCTGGGGGTTCTAGTGGAGGCGCTGCTTCGTCCGTTGCAAGTGGTATAGGTCCATTAGCCTTAGGATCAGATGGAGGGGGTTCAATTAGAGTTCCCAGTAGCTGTTGTGGGGTTTATGGTTTAAAACCTACTTTTGGTCGTATTCCTAGTTATCCACGCATTGGTATTGCATTTTACACAATGGACCATTACGGCCCAATCGTACGTTATGTAAAGGATGCCGCTCTTATGTTAAATGTTATGAAAGGCCATCATCCCGCAGATAATAATTCTTTCCCTGACGATGACATCGATTATGTTAAAATACTTGAAGATAAACCTAAAAAATTAAAAATAGGTTATTCAATGACCTTAGGTTATGGAAAAGCTCTTGAAGAAGAAGTTAAAGAGAGCGTTCTTACTGGGGTCCAAAAGTTTGAACAGTACGACTGGGAAGTGGAAGAAGCAGATTTAAAAATAAGAAATCCAGAATCATCATATAAAACATTGGTCAGTATTGGTTATGCCTATGATTTACAAAAAGATTATAAAAATAGACTTGAAGACCTTAGCCCAGATTTAATTGGTTCAATAAGATTAGGTTTAGATAATAGTTCTATGAATATTGGAAAAGCTAGAGAACAAAGAAAACGAGTTTACGATACTATGTATCAATATTTTAAGCATTATGATATACTGATTACACCGACATTGCCATGTCCTGCTATTAAACCAGGGTGGTTAGAAACAGGAACAACATTTCCAACAATTGGGAAAAAACCGTTAAGTATTATGACTTGGATGACATATACGTATCCATTTAACATGACAGGATTACCTGCTGCTTCGATTCCATCTGGTTGGACTATTTCTGATTTACCAATTGGAATGCAAATTGTTGGGAAGCGCTATGATGAAAGAACAGTTCTTCAAGTTTCAAAAGCATTTGAAGAAGTCTCACCTTGGCAAGATAAACGCCCAATATTTAACTAATATCTTTTTTTTTTTAAAAATGAGTTTTTTTTTAATAAGCTTAAAAAGACTTTATTTTTGAAGTCGTAATATAAGAAGAATCTCCAATTGTTATATTTTTCTTTATGAGGTCCTCCAATATCGAGTAATCTCCGATGATGCTGTTAGACGAAATGATTTTTCTTAGGAATACTCCATCTCCGATTACAGATTCGGAGAGGATACATTTTTCTAGAAATATATCATCTCCTATAGAAACATTAGGACCTATTACTGAATTCTTAATGCTCACATTTTTTCCTATAAAAACCGGAGGAACGATTTTAGAGTCTAAAATATTTACTTTTTGGAATTTTGATTCAAATAGTGGATCGTTTGATTTGGTTTCAGATAATAAGTATCGATTTCCTTCAAGTAATGTTTCTGGTCTTCCGAAATCCAATATTTCACTCTGCATTATATTCCCTTTAAACACGATCCCTTCGCTAATAAGCTGTTCTATTATTGGGGTAAAAAGATGCTCGTTCCCGTTTTCGAGTTCAACCTTGCTTTGTTCATCTAAAAGCTCAAACAATCTATTCACTATTTTTTTTCCAAAAAGGTAAGCTCCGGAAACAGCATAATCAGAAATAAACTCTTGTGGTTTTTCCACTATTTTTTTTATTTTAGCATCATCATCTATTACCGTAACTCCATAAAACTTAGGATTATCAACTTTTTTAATATTTATTACTCCATCGCATTCACCCTGGTGATAGGTTAATAGAATTGAAGAATAGTCTTCCATTGGAAGTCTATCGCTTAGAAAAATGAAACAATCGTCATTATTTACAAAATCCTTTGCAAGTAAAATGGCATCTCCAAGACCGCTAAAAAATGGAGTATCTGCTAAATATGCAAATGGTTTCTGTTCGAAAAACTCAAGATTAAAATAATCAGAAAAATTTTCCTTAATATATTCGGATATTTGTCGTTTTTTATAGCCAACAATAAAAGCAATTTCCGTATTTTTTGGGAATGTTCTTTTTAGTTTAATTAATATGTGGTCAATTAACCTTTTTCCTGCAACTTTTAGGAACGCCTTAGGTTTTGAATAAGTAAATGGCTGAAGCCGTTTTCCTACGCCTGCAATTGGACAAACTAATTTCAAATTAAATTCAACTTTCTAAAATGTCTCTTAAGATTGCATAATATTCTGCATCTTTTAATTTTTCTTTAACAACATTATTTAATTTTCGCAAATAGTAATTATCTGAGTTAGTTTTCTTTATTCCTCGCAACTTTTTATTCAATGCAATCCGCGTCTTTTCATCTAAAAAGTTGACTGGTATAGATTTATAACTATTAATCAAGGGCTCTTCTCCATTTTTAATTCTAGTTTTATTATGGAGATTTATGTTAGCATCAATCATGAAGTATAAATTCTCTACCCATGTTTGAATTCTTTCAATGTCTCCTTTTATATATGCCCGATTTTCTAACCAAACTTTAAACTCTAAAACACTATTTAAGAAATCTCTTCTACTTTCGTCAAAACTAGAGGTAGTTTTTTCTTTTCTTACTAAATCGCGGATTTTTTGTTCCTTTAAATCATTTTTTTCTTCATTTGATAAGCTGCTATAAATTTCATTTCTTTTTTTTTTGTTTTCTTTGGTTTCGTTATCATCCAGCCACTTATCCATCGACATAATCTTAATAAAAATAATTATTTAGTACAATCTTTTATATATCTATTAAAATATTAATATAAGACATAATTTCTCATTAAAAATCTTAGAGAGATAGCTTAATATTCCTTCAAGTAATTTATATATCTAGAATGAAAGTAAGGGGAATTATATTTGACTTTGGTTTTACACTATTTTCTTTTGAGAATCCCTCAGTTGAGAAATATCTTGATTGTTTCAGGAGAGGAATGTCAAAATCTATTAAAGTCCTCAAACAAGAGAAAATTATAGAAGATAAAGACCAAATTCTGGAAGATTTCATGACAATTTTCAACAAAAAAAGAGCTACCTATTTTAAACTAGCAATGAAAACAAAAGATGAATTCCCAACCACCTTATTGTTTAAGACGGCATTAGACCGGTTAAAAGAAAAAGGCTATGAAATTCAAGAAGAGAAAATAAAAGAAAAATTCTTAGAAAAGCTTGCGGATTTGTATCATTCCTGTGAAGAAGAAGAATGGAAACCAGATGATAAAACGAAATTTACCTTAGAAACTTTATCTACAATAGCAAACTTAAAAATTGGGCTTTTATCAAATCATCCTAATCATAAAACTATAAAAAATATGCTTAAAAATAATGAAATGAAGGAATACTTTGATGCAATTGTGACTTCTGCTAAATTTGGCAAAAGAAAGCCTATTTCAGACATATTTTTTCACACATTAAAGAGAATGGGATTAACGAAAAACGACGCAGAACATTGTATAATGGTAGGTGATGAGGCTGCTGATATAATCGGCGCTAATAGAGTGGGTATGCAAATCATCCACAAAAAGAGAGAGTTTGAGTTCCCCTACGAAAAAGAAATTAATATACCTAATCTAATAACAATTAAGTCAATCGATGAAGTTTTACAATACATAGATTAGAGATGTAATAGCCCAGAGGGGAATTATTCCTTCTTTAAGAAGTTTTAAGAAGATTGAACCCCTGATCACTTGCTTCGCAGGCAAGCGTCTTATCCACTCGACTACTGGGCTAAATTTTCGTGAATAATTGTTAAAATACTTTAAAGTTAAAATACTTTATTTCTCTATTAAGTATTAGAGAGATGTATTTGATTTATCCAAGATTATAATTCAAATAATTTATCGATTTCTTTAAAAGAAGAATTAAACTAATTATCTTAATTACCTAGGATAGTCAGGTTTACTAGATACTAATGTAGTGGTTTCCTCGATCCAGTTAGATAAATCATCGTCAACGCGAATATACGTAACTATTTTATCCAGTTCTTGAAGTTTAGTAAATTTACATTCTGCTACTAAATCCCATCCGCCGTAAATAGGAGTTGTGTAAGTCACTGCCCAATCCTCATCCGGATTATTCGATTTTAAATTTGTTAATCTTTTTACAACTTCCCATTCAGTTCCAATTACTTTTAATCTAATAAGAATGTATCCACGATAATAAATTTTAATCACCAAATTTTTCTTTTTAATTACAAACTCTACAATGTTTTTTTACTAATATTCACCTTTAAAATGATTTATTTTTTTTGATAAGGTTTATTATTAATACTCAAATAGCTTATAATTCAAAACATCTATATAACTAACTTCAGATAGGTTTAACTGGTGGAAAATTCGGAAATAACGCGATTATTATGGATTTTTAGTCTTGAAAATTCAGTGAAATTTGAAGGTAAACCAAATCTAAAAGCTGTGTTAGGAAAACTGATAGGACAAAACCCCGAGCTCAGATCGCAAATAAAAGGTATAAAACCAATTCTAGATGGGATCGTCTTAGAAATCTCTAAATTAACTCTTCAAGAACAAGAAGCAAAGTTACTTGAATTAAAACCCGATGCTTTTGAGAAAAAGGTATCAAAGGAAGAAAAGAAAGAACTACCACTACTACCTAATTTTCAGAATTACGATAAAATAGTAATGCGTTTAGCTCCATACCCAAGTGGGGCTTTACACATTGGAAATGCAAGAATGGTGATCTTGAACAGCGAATATACCAAAAAATACAATGGAGACTTAATTCTTTTCTTTGATGACACGATCGGAAGTCCAAAATCATTAAGAAATACCTCTAAAGCTAAATATGTGCTCCCAGAAGCCTATGAGTTAATAGAGGATGGATTAAAGTGGTTAGATGTAACTTATTCAAAAGTATTTTATAAAAGTGATCGACTTGATATTTATTACGAATACTGCGAAAAACTTATTCAGAGAAATATGGCATATGTTTGTTTTTGCACCGCAGCTGAATTTAAAAATAAATATAAAGATTGTAAACAAGATTGTCCACATAGAAATCAAACCTTACCCTTTAACTTAAAAGAATGGAAAAATATGTTAAATGAGAAATATCATGAAACGGAAGTTGTTGTAAGGTTGAAAACTGGGATGAAACAAAAGGATCCTGCACTAAGAGATCAAATTATAATGAGAATATCCGAAGCAGAACACCCACGAGTAGGCACTAAATATTTGGTGTGGCCGATGTTGGAGTTTTCTTGGGCAATTGATGATCATCTCATTGGTGTAACTCACATACTTAGAGGGTCTGATTTAGTTAAAGAGGATATAATCGAGGATTTTATATGGGACTGTTTCAAATGGAAAAAGGCAGAGTTTATCCATTACGGACGCTTGAACTTTTCGGGTTTAAGTAAAAACGAAGAAAATCTATTAAGTAAAACTAATGCTCGAAACAATATAGCTAATGGTACCTATAGAGGGTGGGATGATCCTCGTACGTGGAGCCTCCAATCGTTAAAAATGAGAGGTATTGAACCAAAGGCTTTAAAAGACTCTCTATTAGATTTAGGGTTATCAATAAATGCTATTAATTTTTCGGTAAACTGGTTATATTCAAAGAATAAGGATATTATTGACGAACAATCAAATAGGTATTTCTTTGTAGAAGATCCTGCGATTATTGAAATTAGCGATGTTCCGTTTTCAAACTTCATAGCTGAACCTATGCTCCAACCTACCGATCCACAAAAAGGAAGAAGAAAAATTAGAGTTGATACTAGCAATAATAAGTTGTTGATTCTAATATCTCGAGCAGATATGGTTAAACTCAATGCCGATCAAATAATACGTCTAAAAGATCTTTTAAATATACAGATAAAATCTATAAGCGTAAAGGATAGTAAAATTCAAGCTCTTTTCCACAGTTTCGAATTAAATCGGGATTATAATATAATACATTGGGTACCCCGACAAGAAAATGTAAAAGTATCGATCATAAAACCCGATGGAACAGTGTCTATGGGAAGTGGAGAGAAAAATCTTGAAAACATTCCTTTGAATAAACCCATCCAGTTCGAAAGATATGGCTTTGTAAACCCTATTAAGTGGGAAAATCAGACACTAATTTGCTACTTTACACATTGAAATGACATTATTATTTTTTACGCGTTATCCTTTTAAACCAGAATTAATAATAAAACTAAAACAAATATATCATGAAATCTTAGTTTGTTGTAATAATGAATGAGAATGATAAAATAGACAATTCGAACGAAAGTAAGCTAAGATGGTCGTTTTGTCCTATATGTGGAAATAAAATCCCTGAAGTGAAGAATATTAAATTTTGCACCAAATGTGGTGTGGATTTAATCTACATCAACACACATATGAGGATGCCTCCTCGTAAAAACACAATATCCTTGGATACTCCCACTCCAAATACCTCCCCGCCTTATAGTTTCAGCCCCCCTAAGCCTTTAAGAAAGAAACTCTCACAGGACGATCTCTTGAATCTAAAAGAAGAGAAGTTATGGAGTAGTTTCACTTCTATTGGTATGACTGCAGCTGCTTTTTTCTTAATGAACTTCGCAGCATTTTTAGCAATTATCGTATTAGTATTTTTTTCATTTAGCTTAGCTGCTATATATGATATCCTGGCTAATCCGTATTTTATTATTTTTAGTTCCTTTATCGAATTAATCTTGTTTATTGTTCCAATGTTATATATTGGCAAGTACCTAAAAAAACCAAACTTGAATAATCGATTGATCCTCTTAGGATTTACTACTAAAGGTTTTAGCAATAAAAGAATATTGAAAGAAATTCTTATAGGTATAGGTTTTGCGATTCTTGGAGTATTATTAGTATTAGGCGTGTCTTTTCTTATGGAGGTTATATTAACCGTTATTTTTGGGTACGAAATAGTATATGATATTCTTGGGACTTCTGGTGAAGTGGATGTTTTCATTACATCTTCTGATATACTCAGTATCATCTGGTTAGTCGTTATAATGATATTAATAATAGGAACATCAGAGGAGGTGCTTTTCAGAGGATTTTTACAAAAGGGTTTAGTAAGAAGTCTTGGGAATACCGGGGGTATTCTAATTACAGCTCTAATTTTTTCGTCTATTCACCTTATTGGAATTTTTCTCCTTCCTGAATCATTAACATCTTTTATAGTGGGTTTACTTTTAAACTTTTTTCCCTTTTTTGCGATTTCCTTATTATTAGGGCTAATTTACTATTGGAGGAAAGAAAATTTAATTGCAGTTATGATAACTCACGGCGTTTATAATGCTTTAACGATTATCATTGCGTTTTTAGTATTCAATTTTATTTAACAAAATCCAAGAAATTCGATGAGTATATTAGAAAAATTTTATCAAAGAGCCAAAGGTATTGAAGCCAAAATAGGTATTGGATTAGGAGATTCAGAGGTTCACAATATTAAAATACTAAAAGCTACAATATCAACTTTAGAACTAAGGTATAATTCCTTTTTTTTCTTCGGAAGTAGAAAATCAATAGATCAAATTGCTAATAATAAACTCTTTAGTAAAAATAAAGAAATTATTATTTTAGTTGAATCAAATGAACCCACATCTGAAATACTCAATTATCTTAAAACTAATCAAATTTCATGCGTTGTGAGAGGAAATTTAAGTTCAGCCAAATTCTTACTAGGACTTCAGTCCATTCTAAACATACATGAAATTAATAGGCTAGCGCTGTTAGAAACTTATACGGGGTATCAGTTTTTTTTCGGACCCGTGGGTATAGACGAATGTGTTGACTTAGATAGCAAAATATTATTCGTTAATAAAGCAATCAAGGAAATAAAAACATTGAATTTAGAACCAAAAGTAAGTATATTAAGTGGTGGAAGAATTGGGGATATAGGAAGAAATCCTATGGTAGATAAAAGTATTGAAGAAGCTCAAAAAGTTGTAGCCCATTTTAGAGATAAATATTCATCACTAATGATTGAACATTCAGAGATTTTAATTGAAAATGCGATCGCTGAAAAAACTAATATAATCATTGCTCCTAATGGGATTTCAGGAAACTTGATATACCGAACTTTGGTTCACTTGGGAGGAGGTAAAGCATATGGTGCGATTTATATGGATATTGATCATGCAATTGTTGACACCTCCCGGGTAGGAGATATTTCTGAAATCAGAGGAGCCCTTATTTTAGCTCAAAGTCTAAGCTCTCATTAAAAATCTAATTCCACTAAGAAATTGGCAATTTAATTACTGCTCTACTTTAATAAATGAGGATCATCAATCAATCTGAAATTTTCGTTAAGATTATCCAATTGTTTCATGTCTTCTCCGCTCAAAGTGAAATTGAAGACATCAGCATTCTCCGCTAAGTGTTCTTTTTTCCCAGATTTGGGTATTTGGATGATATTATGCTGCAAACCCCATCGTAATAATACCTGTGAAGGACTTTTGTTGTATTTCTTACCTATTTCTTGTAGTACAGAATTACTAAATTTTCTTCCTTTTATGAGCGAGCTATAAGCTTCGACCACTATACCTTTGTTTTGACAATAATCGATTAAATCCTTCTGGTACAGAAAAGGTGATAGTTCAAACTGATTTACTGCGGGAACTATGTCGGTTGTTCCTAAAAGTTCCTCTAAGTGGCGGATCGTAAAGTTACTTACGCCTATAGAACGTGTTTTTCCTTCTTTGTAAAGTTTTTCTAAAGCTTTCCATGTATCATTTCTCAAATTACTTACAGGCCAATGGATTAGGTAAAGATCCACATAATCGGTGTGTAGTTTATTAAGGCTTTGTTCGATGGCACTTAAGGTTTTCTTGTATCCTTGTTCGCTATTCCACACTTTTGTTGTGATAAAAATCTCTTCTCTTGGTATTGTGGATATTTTGAGCGCTTCTCCTATTTTTTCTTCATTTCCATAAAAAGAGGCAGTATCAATGAGTCTATATCCTAATTCAAGCGCCCATAACACTGCTTTAGATGCACTTGGGCCACTAAGCTTCCAAGTACCGAGTCCTAAAATAGGCATTTCTACATCGTTATTTAATTTTACTACAGAATTAAATTTTAAATCCATATTAAATCAACTTCAAAATCATGAAGTTTATCGTAATATTAAAATTTAAAGATATTCATTATAAAAAATCAATTTAGATATACAATTAGTTAGTGAAACAGTGAACAAAGAGAGTATTTTTCTAGTAAGTAGTGATAAAATATTAAAAAAAAAAAATTGCTTAAATCCAACCCAAAAGATATCCAAAAATGACTATCATTGAAACATCTATCAGGATCATTATAAGGATTACATTTCGCTGTCGTTTTGGTTCCCAGTAATACGAATAAGCGGACACGACAAAGAATGGAATATAGACGAATATGAATACCGTAATGGCGTTCCACCACTCCCATACCCACACAAATGAGTCAGTGAAAATTAAAAAGATTTCAATAACAGAAGCTAAAAAAGCATTACCGATACCTATTGCGAGTGGTTGAGGAACATCAAATCTACCAATAGAAAACATTTTTTCTTTAGGATCATCAGGCAGCAATTTACTCTGAACAATGCCAACTATTGCAAACATTAAACTTAATTCAATTCCTACTCCCACTAGTATCAAATACGCTGTACCTTTAGGGACAGTCCATAACGCATGACCAGATAGAAACTGAATTATAGAATTAATAATTTCTACAAACCAATGAATCCCGTACAATGTTAATCCAGCTACAATCGCTTTAAAATTCTTCTTTTGAAACTCAGAGAAATATATATAAAGCACTACAACAATCATGAAGATTACATAAAGATTAAACACATCTCCTCTCCTAAGAAGCGCTAAAGCCATTGCAGTAGCTTCTGGTCTATGTAATAGTAACATTTGCTAAATCTCTTTAAATAATAATTTTAAATTTGAGTTTATGAAATAAATTATTAATTTTAAAAATTCGGAATTAAGATATTTATGAGAAAAATGTTTTTTAAACCATCAAAAAAAGATTGTTTCAATTTTTAATAATAAAAAAAAAAAAAAATTTTAGGTTATTGTTCCAAGTATAGTAGCAATAATAATTATGATACCACCAATTAATACCCCAAAGAAGATGACACTTACTCCGAGAATTCCCAAAAAAAGGGGAGTGTAATGGATTGGTCTAATACCTAGTAATATCACAAGAACGGCTAAGATAAGAGCAACTACACCTCCAATTGCCCCCCATCCCCATATTGCTAATTCAACACCTATTATTTTTAAAACTGCTTCTATTAACGCTATAATACCACCCGCGATTGCCGTTATACGCATTACTACATCGGATTCTTGAAGTTTACTCATGTTGAGACACCATAATTCAAATGTTAATTAAATAAAAAATAGACTACTTCTCCTTAAAAATTTATAGACTATTCCTCTTAAACATTTAATATTTTTAATTTATATGTGAATTTAAAGGTGGCAAAAAAAAAGTAGAAATCTTAAAATGTGTTCAGTTTCGCTTAGACTTAAAATGGGAGAGGAGGGATTCGAACCCTCGGCCACTCGGCCCCCAGCCGATTAGAAATAGTTTGAGAATTCCAAACTAAGGTATCATACCAAGCTAGACCACCCTCCCTTCTAAAAAAAGGATGTACTCCTAATACTTTACATAGAAAAATTAGTCCAACTTAGATTTTAATAAATTAAAATCATAAATTCTATTTATTTTTAATGATCTCCGAAGTTCATAAAGGCAACTATACTATTAGAATTTTAATAAATCTAAAAATTAAAAAAAATTAAATTTTTAATCTTTTTGAGCATTATCTTCATCGCGAAGTGGTTGCTTCATTATTTTACCAGTAGGGGTTTTAAGCAAATCATCTCGAAATTCGACATATTTTGGGACTTTAAAATCTGCTAGATTTTCTTTACAAAACTTTAAAATTTCTTCGGTAGTCACGGATTTTCCTTCTTTTAAGACGACGAAAGCTTTGGGAAGTTCTCCATAAATATCGTCTCGTATTCCTATAACTGTCGCCAACGAGACTGCTGGGTGTGAATAAAGTACTTCTTCGATTTCTCTTGGATAGATGTTTTCTCCACCTCGAATTATCATATCTTTTTTGCGATCTGTTATGTAGAAAAAACCATCTTCGTCCATATGGCCAATATCACCAGTATACAACCAGCTGTCTTTAAGAGTGTCAGCGTTCGCTTCTGGATTTTTGAAGTACTCTTTCATTACGTTATCACCCTTAACAAGAATTTCACCTTTTGAGTTTGGAGGAAGATCTTTACCATCACTGTCTACAATTTTCATTTCATTACCTGGTAAAGGTATACCTATACTTCCAATTTTTCGCCTATCTTCTCTATCTGTAGGTATTGGATTAACTGAAGATGCGCACGTACCTTCTGTAAGACCATAACCTTCAACAATCCTACATTTAAATGTTTCTTCAAATTCTTTGAATACTTCGACTGGTAATGGTGCAGCTCCACAAATTACGAATTCTAAGGAAGAAAGATCCAAATTTTCGTGGGGCATTTTAAGAAGGATTGAAAGTATAGTCGGAACCGCACTGAATGTGGAAGCTTTGTATTTCGCTACTGTTTCCCAGTGTGTTTGAGCAGAAAATCCAGGAGTTAAAATACAACTGGCGCCTATTGTAAAGGGAGCCATAACTGTGACTATCTGAGCATTAACATGAAATAATGGTAAAATTAGCATGAATCTAAAGTGTTCTTGAGCCTTCAGGAAATCTTTAATCATTTCCGCATCTCTTCGAATGTTGAAATGGGTCTGTAGCACTCCCTTAGGGAATCCCGTCGTTCCTGATGTATAAAGTATTGCAGCTGAGTCATCTTTTTCATTAATTGATAATTCTGGTGGTGAATTACTTGACGATTTATCCATCAGTTTCCAGAAATTCAATGTTCCTTCAACATTGTCTCCAATAACAATAATATGCTCTAAATTAGGAAGTTCATTCTTTATCTCCTTAACAATTTCCATTAACTTAGGGATCGTAACGATTATTTTAGCTTCTGAATGATCCACTACAAATTTAACTTCCCGAGCTTTAAACAATGCATTTACAGGTCCAGTAACTGCTCCAATTTTAGGAATTCCTAAGTAGAGATAGACATACTCGGGCATGTTTGGAAGATAAACGCTAACTTTATCTCCTTTTCTTATTCCAAGATCATAAAGAAAATTTGCTACTTTATTAGTTAATTCATCTATTTGGGAGTATGAAATGGTTATATCTTCCCAATATATAAAGGTTTTATCTTTGTATTTTTTGGCTTGATTATTGACTAATTCTCTTAAATTCATTTTGGTATCCTCTTTCGTTATAAAAATCATACATTTATATTATCGAATCAATCTGTATAAATTTAGTATAATTAAAAATCACAAATTATATTTATGTTTAATTATCCCTTTTTTAAAAAGCAATAATTTTTAAATTCTTTAGAGGTTTTTTATTCATATAATTTTATTAAATTAAATCGTTGTTTTGTTGAATTATGCGCTCCAGAAAACCTTTTATCATTTTTTGGCCTCAATATTTCGATGCAAAAAGGAGTAGATCAAAGGGAAGGCGCATACCGAAGAAGTATGCAATAGAAAAAATAAATACAAATGATATTTTAAAAGCTGCAAAACGCTTAGGTTATGAAGCCCATTACGAGAAAGGTTATCAATATCCTAAAACTTGGTGGGACGATCCTGGTAGAGTATCAATAGACACGAAGGGTGTTAAGAAATCTAAAGTATTAATAGATGTTGCTAAAGAAATAAAAAAAATTCAAACAAAAAAATAAATACGCTATTATGCATGAATTCTCGTTTGCCTACGATATATTTAAAATTGCAGAAGCTACAGCTATAAAACATAACGCTAAGAAGATATCAGAAGTTCACCTTGAGATTGGTGAATTGACATTAATAGTACCAGATCTTCTTAAACGTTCATTTGAAATGGCGACAACTGGTTCTATTGCAGAGGGTGCAGAATTAGTAATCGAATTGCTTCCTGGTAAAATAAAGTGCCGAGATTGCGGAAAAAATTCCTCTGTCACCTTAAGCGAAGAATCATACTTGACTGGTTTACAATTATTTCAATGCAAACACTGTCAAAGTAAGGATACTGAAATTGTAGAAGGTAAGAAAGCCAATATAAAGAATATCAAAATACAAGAATAAGTTGCTTGATATCAATTAAAAATATCTGAAATCGAAATTAGTACTGATTATTCAGATTAATCTTCTGTATATATTACTAGATAAAAAAAAAGATTATTCCCTAATTAAGATACCATTTAAAATTCCGTGTTGACCTGGACGACTAGATATTGTTGCTTTCCCTAATTCTGTTTCAACTACAGCACCCTTAGTAAGAATATGGCGACGATTTAAATCCTTTGAAGCAGCATTACTTTCGAATTTTAAAATCTTAACTTTAGAGGTTTTATTGGTCGTAAGATCAGTGACATTAATTAAAGTTGAGGAGAATAACTTCAGTTTGTAATTTCCTCCTAAAGTACGCTGTTTCTTTTTCTTTTCCTGCCCTATCTGAGTTTCGATGGAAGGTCGCTCTAGTTCTCTTTTCCTTTTCTTATGGAAACGCTTATATTTTTTCCCGGTATACTTTCGTTTGCTTCTTGCTTGACTTCTTGCCATGATTAAAGGACACTCATTGAATCGAATATGATATAATCGATAATTATCTATATCTTTAAAATTTTTGCGTTTAGAAGTTTATAATTTTTAAAAGTAAAATATTAATTTTACTTAAATTTACTAATTATAGAACATTTGTTGATTGGTTAAAAATGATGGAGAATAAATCGAAATATCCAAACTTAGATGAAGATTCTATAAAAAATATAGTTAAGTCGAGTACAACCACAGTAGGGATAATTGTAAAGGATGGCGTCGTAATCGGCACTGAATCTCAAGCTACTGCAGGATACACTGTAGCCACCAAAGAAGCTCAAAAATTATTTAAAATAAATGACCTTACAGCGGCCACAATAAGTGGTGGAGTTGCAGATTGCCAATATGTTATTAATCAACTACAAGCTCTATCAAGATTAAAACAAATAGAGGAAGAAAAAGTACCAGATCCACAGTATATCGCAAGCATGACAAGGAATATTTTGTTTAGCGGAAGATCATACTTCATGTGCATGATGATCGTAGGAGGTTTCTCACATAAAACTAATAACGGAATTCTCTATGGTGTTGATTTATTAGGAACATTATATGAAGAAGAAAAGTTCATTTCGTTTGGTTCAGGATCTCCATTTTCACTCGGAGTGTTAGAAGCTGACTGGAAACCAAAATTAACTAAACCAGCAGGAATAAGCTTGATAGAAACAGCGATATCAAGTTCTCGAGAAAGAGATGCTGCATCCGGGTTCAACCTTCAAATATGTACGATTGATAAAACTGGTTTTAAACAAGTTCAATAAATTGTTATTCCAAAATTAAATCTTTATTTAAAAGTCAATCTCATATCTTCTTTCTTAAATCAGTTCATTCTTTAAAATCCAAAAAAAAGAAAATTAATCTCGTTGTTTGACAAATAAATTCCTTGCAAATTTGGGTAATATAAAGCCAATATAGAAACATAACGAGCTAATAATCAAAAATGTTCTTGCGAGCAATATTGTGATTTCAGATGGGCTTTCAGCTCCAATAACATCAATTAGCGTAGCAACAGTAAAAGAAATAAACGCTATTAATAAAAATATTCCTTTTGTTCTTATTTCTGCTTCACCTGTTTTAAGACTCGCTCTAGCAAGCAGGAAACCGGTTATTAAAAGAACGGCAATAGATAAAAGGAGGTAGATTTGAATCCAAAAAGCCCATTCGACCACGAAAGCGCTTTTTTGATCTCCGATTAAGTTAGCATCGATGAAGAATACAACTAAAAAGATTGTTTCAAAAGTCAAGCCAATAAGAAAAAAGACGATTCGAAGGATTTTTTTTTTTTTTGTAAACAGAATGTTCGTTAATGCAATTATCCAAGTAACATAAATCGGAGCAATAAACGCATTAGCTAAGAAATAATATAAATTACTGGGTATTTGGACTCCAAAAATCATAGTAGTAATGAATTGAATTGCATCAGACCAGTATGGACTTGCTAACAATATCCATGTAATTCCAACAGCGAGATATTCCACTTTTCCGTATTTTCTATACTTTAAAGCAATAAGAAATCCTAAAATTGTAGAAATTATGAATGATAGAAATGTAAAACTTCCATAAAAAATTTCCAGTGGTGTTAATGACATGTTTATAATACCTTTCTTGTTATTAAATATTAAAAAAACTATCGACGAACAATAATTTAAATCTATCTTTATCTAAATAAAATTTTCAATAATACATAAATAAGTCTTTACAATATTAAATTTGAAATTGATACATTGGTGTGTCTTATGATAAATTTTCATAAGTGCTTAAAATAAGTTTTATTTGTGTAAGCTTATTCCTTAGATAAATAAACCCATTCATCTCTTTTTTCCGGGAATCTACGATGATCCAAATTAAGTGTGTAAATTTCTTTAAACCGCTATTATGGTAATATTTCATGCTATGTTTATCTGTGCTACTAGGAGTTGTTCCAGTAGGATGAGAGTGAAGAATTGCTATTAATTTCAGGTTTTCATTTTTCATTAAATGATCTGAAAGCTCTAAAATTTTCCGATCATCATCTAATAAAAATGATACAGTGCTTCCTTTGTTGGATTCTATACAGTGAAAAGAAACACTATAGTAATTATAATTAAAATCACCGTTATTATTATTAACTTCTTGAATATATCCTAGGATAAAACCGTTAGCTTCGTTAGGGGATGCTAATTTAATACAGTTATTGATTTTTTCAACAATATTATTACTAATATAAAAAACAATATCTTTCTCAAATCTCATATTTAACTCCATATATAAAATCAGAATAAAGTTAAAGCAGCGTTCAAAGTAGCTAATCGTGCTTTTTGATGGTTATCTCCAGAGCCTATTATAATTACATCATCCTTTTCAATTTTAACCTTAGCATCTTCAATTTCCGACTTAAAATAATTCAATGTTTTAGGATTAATTTTAATATTATCTTTATCATCTATAAATTCTATTTTTGTGGGAAAAAACAGATTAACGCCATCGTAAACTAGGCAAGTAGCACCAGAGCCTTTAACTTTTATAGCTGCGTCTCTTTGCTCTACACCATCACTTAATTTCGTAGAAACCTTTTTGACTAAACAGAAATACGAATTAACATATTCTTGTTTAATTATAATATCCTGTAAATACTCCAAATCTGCTTTCTTTAATAAAGGAATCTTCCTTTTTACTTTTGCTAAAAATTCAGAACCCTTTTGAGTTAAAACATGTCCTCTCCTCTGCAATTCACCAACATTCGTTTCTCCTTCGCTTGGAACAATTATAAAATTTGTAACTTTTTTTAATTTATTAAATAATGACTTTACAGTTCCAGCCCCAATTTGTAATTCTTTTTGAAGTCGATACCTACCAATCCCTTCTGTATTTTCACCAAAAAGAAATAATGACAGTATTATATGCACATAATCGAATGTTGGTTTAATAGTGGGACTTGCAAATAATGGGTCTAATTCACTCAATACATTCATACTGATTATATATAATAGGAATCATCTGTAAAAAAATACATTAGGTCAAATAAAATTATAAATTTAAATAGTTTATATTTTTTATACAATCGAATGTAATCTTTTTATTGAGAAACCGGCGAATGGTTCATGGAAAGGAAAAATAACGATAAAAATCGAGAAGAAACGCATGAATTAATCCTATTTAAAGAAAGTACTGCAACAGAGTCAAAACCATTTGAACCTGAACCGTTAGAATATGTAGATCAAGAAGACAAAATAAGCATGATCTATAAATTAGTCCCATTTGGTGGAAATTACCTTTATTCTTTAGTAATAACGAATCAGAGCTCCGATCCTATTACCAAGGTTAAAATTAGAATTAATTTTCCAGGATTTTTTAAATTATGTAGGAGCACTCCGCCAACTTTGATCCTGGAAACGTTAGAATCTGAGGAAGATGAAAGTAATAGCGATAAAAAAGAAATTGAACAACAACAAGTCGTTATGGAATTTGAAAGTCTAGACAAAAATTCCAAGAAACAGATAAACCTATATCTATGCCCTCTTTTCTTAGAAGAAAAAGGTACAATTAGATCCTTTGTTACTTTTGTTAACAACATTGATTTCGTAAGGGCAATTGATATTGATGCCATCCCAATTCAGTTTGATCCCTTCACTATTGAAAGAAAAATAATACCATCGTCAGAAATTAAACAATTTCTAGAAAAACCGTGGATTAAAAAAGCAATTAAAAGCATCGGAATTGGAACTGACAGCCAACTTGATGAAAATAATTTTTTTGAGCAAATAAATAAAATTGTTGAAACTAATAACTTCCAGCTACTTGTTAAAGATCAAAACAACAAAATTAGCTGGTTTTACGGAACTGATTTAGTATCAGGAAAAGATGTTTTGATTATTTGTCAAGTGCTAGATCGCAAAATAGAGTGGTTAGCAGCCTCGTCCAATCCTCACTTACTCATTTCTCTCTTAACGAAATTTATCACTATGTTTGAAAAAGATATGATAATACTTGGTCAAATAGAATCTGAAGAACAAATTTATACTCTGGAATGCAAATATTGTGGGAATATTTTAGCCTATTTTCCCCTCAAAGGCAAATCTATTGAGTGCCATAAATGTAACTATGAACAAATTGTTTGGAATTGATCAAATCAACTAACTTCGTAAAAATTCCTTCCTCTCAACAAAAAAGAATAAGTATGCGGTTGATTTTTTTTAAGTTTTCTATGACGGAAAAATTCATAAGGCAACGATTCACATTTTAATTTATTTTTTGAAAACTTTTAAAGCTTTTTCCACATTTCTATATTGGCTAAAATTTTTCCATTTTATATATCTTTTCACCGTAAATTTTGATAAACTCGACAATCTGGTAAAAGAAATCTATATTGCACGAGATGATTCAATTAATATGATCTGAATTTTGTCGTGAAATTTTTTTCTTTTTTTTCTTTAGAAAATTAAGATTTAATCAAAATCTTTAAATA
>JAGXNP010000210.1 GCA_019894885.1 Promethearchaeota archaeon
TATGGCGTTAATTCTTTTGGATAGGTATGGAGCTTCCCCAATCACTATTGGGCTTGTTATGACTCTTGCTGGTGTAACAATCATGATATACGGAGGATTACTTATGAAACCGCTCTTTAAGAAAGTAGGAGAAAAGAGAATTTTATTAATTGCTTCAATTCTCCTTATTGTAAATTTCTTAGCATTCCCTTTTATGACGGAATTGTGGATGATTTTTGCTTTCATTCCATCGTTCGTATTCAGTATGGTGTTTTTACCCTCTTTAATACAGAGCAATATTACTAAAGCAGTGGATGCTGATAAACAAGGTGTAGTGAGCGGAATGACGACCAATATTCAGTCAATCGCACAAATTATTGCACCGTTGATAGCAACAGGGTTCATAGAAATAGGAGGATTAACTATAGGTATGATATTCTTCAATCAATACGAACTTATAGGTTATTTGGCAGTTATTTTAGGTATTGGGCTTTTCATAATCTTATTCTTTGATTTAAAACGTCATTCTTACCTCTTTTCTTACGAAAAACCACAAAACGAATCCATTGAATCGAATTAATTAAGTATAGAAAATAATATCTAGGCTATTTTAATTCTTAGAAACATTTAGTATTCTATGTCGAAATTCCCATTAAGTTTGATTGAATAAAATTTAGACGAATTCTACTTAAAGTGCTCAAGACATTCCAATTTTGAATCTATGGATACTGATAAACGAAAATGGGTATTTGCGAAAAATGCAGATTGGCCAAGTTGTATATTTCAAGCAAACTTTAATGATTCTGATATTGATTTCGAAATCGAAAATGTAAAAAAATTGATTCAATCAGACAAAGCACCAGATGGTTGGACTGTTGGACCATTAACCAAACCTAATAATCTCGGTAAATCACTTCTAAAACATAATTTTTCAGATGTATTTCATCAAGCAGGGATGGCACTTGGTTTGTCCAAATTAAATAAAATAGCAAGCATAAACTCTACTTTAGTTGTTAAAAAGGTTGAAAACGACGAAGAATTAAGCAATTGGTCTAAAATTGTATCAATGGTGTTTCACATAAAAGTTGACCATGAACTATTAAAAGATTTACGAGTTGAGAGCGATGTAACATTTTACTTAGGTATATATAATGAAAAATATGTTTCAACATTATTGCTTTATCTTATTCCTGGAGTTGCTGGTCTTCACGCAGTTACTACATTGCCAGACTATAGAAACAAAAATTTTGCTCTTACGATGAGTAACAGAGCATTGTTGGATGCACACGATCTAGGATATAAATATGGAGTCCTCAAAGCTTCCACAATGGGTCAACCTGTTTACAAAAAATTAGGATTTAAAAAATATTGCGATATAATCACTTATTCCTTAAGTGGTGAATAAATAAGTAGAATACCGAATCCTAAAGCAATCATGTATTTATTTCATTACTTTTTAGATGCTCTTGACAATTCTGCTTTTTTATTCATAATAACTGTATATGTGTCAACCGTATCTTTTGGGGGGATGGTTTCTTTTTTCTTCTTTTCAAGTTTAATAGCTTCTTGAGGACAAGTTGGAACACATAAGCCGCATCCAATACATCTGCCAAGATCGACTTTACATTTATCATCTTTAAGTATTTTAGCATCCATATTACAGCGCTCAACACATGTACCACATCCTATGCACTCATCCAAATTCACGACGGCATAGAAATTTGTTGCGAAAAATTGTACAGGATTATTAAATTTTCTTTGAGATGAAAGAAACTCACAACAACATCCACAACAACTGCAAATAACAAATGGTTTTTGAGAATTTGATGTTTGTAGTACTAAACCAACGTCTTCAAAATTATCAAGAAGTTCAAGTGCTTCATTTTTAGTAATTAATCTGGCTAATCCATTTTTATTTCTCATTTTAGCAAAAAATCCAAAAGTGATACATGTCTCTCTGAGATCAGTCTTTTTACAAGGATCTCCAATTAAGTCGTGCGCTTTTCGGCAGATACAATCCATTAATCCAATTACATCTGAATTGTTAATTAGAGTTCGTACTTGATCATATGTAGCTACATTTGACTCGTGTGTTATTGCTTGTTCAATAGGAATGGTACGGAATTGTGGAATTCCTGTTTTATTATATCCTTTCTCAAAATAAGCCTCATCAAAATATTGATAGATGTCGTTAACAATTTCGGGATTAAGCCTCCCTAACTGATATTCCCACATCCCTATTACCAAAGGAACATTATAATAGGTCGGTTCTTTATTAATTACCTGTTTCATAATAAGTCCTTTTTTGAACATCGTATCCAGTTTTTCCTTTAGAGTATCCCGAGTAGTATTGATTTTTTTGACCCTACGCTGAATTTTTTTTAGTTCTACCGGCATGAAATTTAATTTTGTAGCTATGAATGCCTCTTCTGGCGTAAAAAGATTTTCTAATAAGCTTATTTCTATCCCAGAGTCTGTTTTAGGGAATCCTACAGGCATTTTATCGAGATGCTGCTGAAGCTCTCGATATATAATAGAGTCCATTATGGTTATTATATTATTTTTTTTTATAGAATAGAATTTTAATAGAATGGAAAACAAACTATATTTAAACTTTTTCCGATATCTTTTCACAACATTAAGTGTGAAAACAATTATTATCATCAAAAATGAATGAAGACTTAGTTGAAGATTTAAGAGTATTTTTAGATGATGTGAATCTCTCTACTCATGAAATTAATGTTTATATCGCTCTATTAACTTCTTCAAGAATTAATAATCCAACTGCGAAAGAAATATCTAGGAAATCTGAGGTTCCTAGTGGCAGAATTTATGAAGTCTTAGAGGATTTGAAGAATAAAGGAATGGTCGAAATTATTGAATCCCGTCCAAAGAAAGTTAGAGCAATAGCAATTAATAAAGCTTTGGATAATTTATTAACTTATCAGGCAAACAAAAATAAAAGAACGATGGATTATTTGTATGATAAAGCAAAGTTATTTGAATCAAAATTGTATAATTCAGAAGTGTCAATCAATAAGGATCCAACAAGGTTATTTTGGGCTACTATATTTGACACTCAGTCAATTTTATCTATTTATGAAAAATTTATCAATAATGCAAAAAAAGAATTGCTGTTAAATGAATTTATAAATAGAAGTACGCTTAAAATCTTACGTTATGGGAGTGCCGTTTATGAACCTATTAGAAATGCTGTAAAAAGAGGTGTAAAAGTTAAAAGTCTATGGAGTTTTCAATATAACGATCAGCCACTTCTAGATGACAATGAAGCAGAAATCTTTAAAGAATTTAAAAAGATTTTAAAATTGCTTGAAGAATTATATGGTTTATCAACTGAGCTGGATGGATTTGATATCAAATATGTTCATAAAAGAATTCCAACATTATATGATATTATTGATAATAAAAGAGTAATGTTTAAATTATTAAATCCTGTGAAACCAACTCAGGTATTTACATGCATAAATGTCCAAGATCCTAAACTCGCTGAGGAGCTAAGGAATAAATTTCTTGACATTTGGGTTTTTGAAGCGAAGGGTGTTCAATAGTTCAAAATTTTTTTAATTACGAAGAATTACAGAACAAATAATTGTAGGATAGACTACCGAATCCTAAAACAATTCTTGACAATTACTACACTGATACCATACAAAGCAAACATAATTCGTTTCTTCAATAATGTAATCGTTTTTGCTAATAATCTCGGTATTACAGTTACCACAATATTTCTTACGCTTGCCGTAGTCGTATTTTATATCAATTGATTTCATTACAAATAAAGAAAAAAAAAACTTAACTGAAACACCTCGGATTAAAACTAATAACGACCGATTAACAGTGGGTATTCTAGTGGATAAACCAGTAAAAAAAAATGATAAAGTCTTTAGAGTCGAAGCTAGAAAGAATAAAATTTGAATTAATAAAAAAAAAAAAATAAAAAAATAGTAATAAAAAAATACTTAAAATACTAATATAATCATGGGAATATTATGAAAGATAAGAAAATTATTGCCTATAAAAGCGACCGAGTCAAAAAAATCGCCTATAACCTAAGGGGTCTTATCAGGGATGTAACTATGAGCGAATGGAGTCGCTTAGGTAAGGAAAAAGAAAAAATTCGCTCAGGCAAGATTAAGGTCACTTCTTTAAACGGCAGACTGGTTTTAGAGCGTACCAAGTGCAGGGATATTGAAGACGAGCGTAGCGATTTATATAGAGCATTGGGTAATTCCATCTGTATATGTTCCGGTTGCCATCAAACCGATAGGGACATGTATTATAATGCCGCTGCGGAAGGCTGGTACTGTACTCTATGTGTTCAAGAATATCGCGATTTTTATCACAAAAAAAAAAGGATTCTTGACCAAGGCGGGTTTGTCGGCGATTTTGACGAATATTTTCACAAAACCTTTTTATAAAATACAAAAATTTTTATACAAAATTGCATAATTACACAAAGACCCATGAGATTTGGGGCTGACGGTGAACTTGATTCGCTGAGGAACCTCGCCTCACAATTCCAAACTAGGAGTAGATAACTACTACGGTGAAAACCGTATTTTAGCAACTGAAACGACACTGCCCTTTTACGCATATTAATGACTTGGGATTAAGCCAGAGAAATTGTAATCGGGAACGGTTGGAACGAGCTAAAACCTTGGTGCAAGGCCAAATGAAAGTGATGAGTATTTGGAACGAGCTTTAGGT
>JAGXNP010000211.1 GCA_019894885.1 Promethearchaeota archaeon
GTTTTATAGGTATCTCGTCTGGCGAAAGTTTGACAACATTATTAATGTTTGAATAAGTTGCATTTAAATCATCCAAATACTCTAGAGATGCGGTAATATTAATAAGCCCAAATCCAGATTTCATGAATTCAGAATCATCGGGGCTAGATAAATCTTGAGCCCCCTCTAATAGCGCAATCCTTGCAGTTTCAGGCGAGATAGATGGATACGCTTGTTTCATAATAGCTAACGCACCAGCGACAATGGGGCATGCCATACTCGTTCCACTTAGAGGAATATAATCAGCATCACCTGAAAAATCGAAGAAGTCTCCAAGAAATCGATTTTTATCAGATATGATAGATTCTGGAGCCTCAGTCGCTATAATATTTACTCCAGGGGCAACAACATCAAGATAACCTAGATAAGATAAAGATGGGCCCCAACTACTAAAGGAGGCTAAATCATTATTGCTATCTGTAGCTCCTACAGAGATGACATCAATACCTGATGCTGGAGAGCCTCCCGAAAAGTATTCTGGTCCAGAATTACCTGCTGAAGCCACAGTTATTACCCCATTTTCGGTAACTGATGCGAGCGCAAGTATCATTGGATCACTTGCAATAGGGTAATTATCTCCAAAACTCATTGAGATTATATCAGCGTTAGCAGTGTTAACGCACCATTCAATAGCACTAATAACATCTCCTTCTTCTAATCCAGTAGCGTCTCCCGCTTTAGCATTTATTAACGAGACTCCAGGAGCAACTCCTTTGTACAATCCTCCTGAACCACCACCGTTGCCTCCAATGATTCCCGCAACATGAGTTCCATGACCAACTAAATCATCATAATCTAATACACTCTCGTCTGAAACGAAATTTCTATTTGCTGTTAAGTTTAAGTCAGGATGCTCATAGATTCCCGTATCGATTACTGCAACTCTCACACCAGTACCGTCATACGCTAAGTTTTCGGCACCTATTGCAGGTAACCACCAATTAGGATAAAAATCTGTGTTTAGGGCACTAGAACTAGGAAATCCATCTTGAAAATAAGGAAAAAGATAATTACTGGATTTATAAACTTTTTTTAAGGGGCTAAAAGATTCCAAGATTTCTACTTTGGAAGCTAATTCACTTGATTGGCATTTTAGATAAACAGCCGGAATAATATCGTAATTATCTAAAATTACATATTCATCTAACGCATTATCTATGAATTCGATTCTTTCTGATTTTGAAGTTGTTTCCTCAAAAAGTATTATAGTTTTTATTTCGCTAACCTCATTCTGCTCATACGTTGCTAATTCATTAATTAATAGATCATCAAAGATGACATCTTGTTTATTATTAGGGGAATTTGAATCACCCATGTAATTGGTTGCGCGGTTGGAATTGAAATTAGATAATTCATTAGTGTTCGATTCTAAATGATAAAGATAAGAAGGATTTTCATTAAAAATTATATCAGTTCCCCATACGGGGCTAACTACGGAACTGATTAACAAGATACTAATCAGTAAAAAATTAGCTTTACTCCAAAGATTATTCATAGTCTTCAAGTATTAAATTAGTTATTTATTTCTTACTTTAATAGTTAAAAAACCATAATTTTATTTAAAAAACCATTATTATTTAAATCTACAGCTAACGATCAACTATATGTTTGAAAATAATGATATGAAATTTTTTATATTTTCAAATGGGGCTGTGGATTAGTGGATGACCAAATCATCTGATTTGATCTACTAGAGATCGTTCGCTTGGCATGCGAAAGGCCGGGGGTTCAATTCCCCCCAGCTCCACTATTTATTTAATGATTTAAAAAATAAAATTGCTTCTTTACTCATTTTTTCTGGTATAGTCATCCAACTAATTGGATGAATTGATCCTTCTACATGTTTGATTGAGCAATTTTTTGATAAATTTTTAAATTCTGTATAAATTTGTGTTATTTCTTCATTTTGGACTTCATCGTCCCCTGGCACTAATAATATTGGACATTGGATGTTTTCATAATATTTTTCAAAGTTATAATCGAAATAATGCTTATAATAACCATATCTTGCTCTTTCTGTCCATCCAGTTATCCATTTCCCATCAATATCCTGACAATTGTAAAATGCTTCTTTTTCAAAGTTCTCGTTCCATCCCCAACCGTATTGATTATATTTTTCTTTAATACTTTCTATTAGCTCTGTTTTTGAATTGAATCTAGGTCGTTTAAAATTTTTAGCTTCATTAATCCTTTCGTCCTTGTATTTACTCCAATCATCTTCATTCAATTTATTTATACTATATATCCCATTTTCATTATAATAAGCTCCATCACAAATTAAACTTAAAATTTTATCTGAGTAATTCTTTGCAAAACTTAATCCTACTTCAGCACCGAGTGACGCACCTATTACATGAACTTTCTCAATTTGTGATGATTCTAGAATATTGGATAAGTCATTAGCCATGTTATCAATATGATACCCTTCACTTGGCGAATCTGAGTGGCCATGACCTCTTAAATCAGGTATAATTAGCTGATATTCATCTATTAAATAAGGAATCATAGCAGACCACATTTCTAATGATCCTCCTCCAAAATGCAATAATAGGACTGATTCCTTTCCTTTCAAAAAATGGAATTTGACTTGATAAGTTATGTCATTAATTTTTAAATTTTTTATTTCCATTAGGCTCATACTTATGAAATATATGTCATAGTAACCTATATTGATTACATTAATAAAATTACCCCCGTAATAACCATCTATATCTAATTAATGAAACAGTACGTGAAATCGGGATTTCACGATCTAAAATTTATGATACTATGATACTATAAATTAAATAAATTCGATCTGAAAATTATTAATAATTATTGTATTTGAAATTAATATGCCACTAAGAGAAATCTTACTACTAGGGAATCCACAATTAAGAGTAAAATCAACTGAAGTAAAGCGGTTTAATGATGAGTACGAAGCAAATTTAAAGGATTTAAAGGATACTTTACTCGATCTACAAAAAACAAGAAAGATTGGTAGAGCTATAGCGGCTCCACAAATTGGTTGGATGAGAAATGTTCTCTTTTTTAACTCGCCTGATCGCTCATTTGTTATGGTGAATCCTAAGATTTTGTCAAAAAGTAAAGAAACCATTGAAGTATGGGATAGTTGCTTTTGTTTTAATATTGCTTTCTTTATTAAAATTGAAAGATTTAAAGAAATAAAGGTAAAATACTTAGATATAAAGGGAATTACCAAAATTGAAACATTTAATGATGATCTTTCTGAACTAATTCAACATGAGATTGATCACCTAAATGGGATATTAGCTACTGATCACTTAAAAAATTCAAAGCAAATCGTAATGAGACAGGAGTGGGAAAGGAGGTTTAAGTAAAATGAAAAAAATTGGTATTTTAGGTGGTATGTCATACGAATCAACAATAAGATATTACGATTTACTCCTTCAAAAATATTTTGATGAATATAATGATTACAACTACCCAGAGATTCTAATATATAGTCTAAATTTTCAAAAAGTTATCGATTATGAATTAGGTAATGATAAACCAAAATATGTAGAATACTTAATGAGTGGTATTAATTCTTTACAAAATGGAGGGGCTGATTTCATAATCATGGCAGCAAATTCCCCCCACGCAGTTTACCATGATTTAATTCAAAAAGCAAATTTGCCAATACTAAGTATAGTCGAAGCTACAGCAGAAAAAGCACTAGAAATGAAATTAAATAAACTCCTATTAATTGGTATTAAATTTACGATGCAATCTTCTTTTTATCAACGAATCTTCGAAAACTCTAATATGCAAGTAATAACACCTGTGGATATCGAACAAGATTTGATTGATAAAATTATTTTTAACGAATTAGTTATTGGGAAATTCAAAAACGAGAGTAGACAGAAGTTGTTGAATATTATCCATAACTATAAAGTAGATGGGGTAATTTTGGGGTGTACTGAACTACCGCTTATACTTCATAAAAATGATACTGTCACTACATTACTCGATACTATTGAAATTCATGTGGATGCTACATTAAAATATGCGATGAGATAGACAATTGTCTTTCTATTTTATTGTTAGAGATCATTTTTGCCTTTTTTTTGACCTCTAGTAGTTTTTTTAAATCCCTAATGTTATTTTATAATTAATATAATAATGTTTAATTGGTAATTTCTATACCACGCTTTAAACTTACAAGAGTAAAAGTAAAGGACCTAACTCCAATTATTTTAGTCATGCTGTTATTATTTGTGTCAATAGCATGCGCAAATATGTTAATTCCGAGTTATGGGGTAATTCGAATAGAATTTAACATCCCTGAAGCATTAATAGCGATTCCAGATTCTTTCTTTTTGTTAACTAGTGCTACTTTTGCTTTAATCTGGGGATATTACACTGATAGAATTGATAGAACAAAAGTAATTATCGCTGGTGCGTTCTCATGGACATTTGGAATGATATTAACGGGGTTCTCTACAAATTTCATAATTTTAATGATATCAAGGATGGCTAGTGGAATTGGGTTAGGATGTGTTATACCTGTAGGTTACTCCATAATTTCAGATGCTATCCCACCTGATGAGAGATCTGGTTGGTTTGGGACGCTTGCAGTCCTAAGTTCAATATCTAATGGTGTTGGTCAGGGATTGTCTTCCTTTATCGGACCGATATTAGGT
>JAGXNP010000212.1 GCA_019894885.1 Promethearchaeota archaeon
CTTGGAAGTGGAGATATTGGAATGATAATGGCTCGAAGATTGACATGGGAAGGTTGTAAAGTAAAGGCTGTAGTTGAAATACAACCATATGTTAGTGGTTTGATTCGAAATCAAGTCCAGTGTTTGGAAGATTACGATATCCCCCTTATCACTAGTTATACAGTTACCAAAATTCATGGTAGAGAAAGAATAAAAGGAGTAACCATATCTAAAGTAGGTAGAAATTTTGATCGGATAATCGGTTCAGATCAATTTATGGAGTGCGATACGCTACTATTATCTGTAGGTTTAATCCCTGAAAACGAACTAACACTAGAAGCTGGAGCGGAATTATCGCAAAATGGTGGTCCGCTTGTTAACGAAAATTTAGAAACTACTATAGATGGAATATTTGCATGTGGGAACGTTTTACAGGTTCACGATTTAGTGGATATGGTTACTGTTGAAGCTAAAAGAGCTGGTAAAAACGCAGTAGAATATATTAATACGAGATACGGTAAAGGACTGAAGAAACAAATAACATTTAAGTGCATCTCTGGGGAAAATGTGAGTTATGTAAAGCCAGATGTAATAAATAAAGAGGACTTATCAAAAGAGATACATTTTACTTTTAGAGTTAAATATCCAGATAGAAGAGTATTGATACAATTTAAAGACGAAAATAATAATGTAATTTATAGTAGAAAAAAGATATATGTAATCCCGAGTGAGATGATTGAATTAAATTTAAACTTAAAAGAAGTAAATATGAATTTAGAAAGCAAATCTATAACAATAGATGTTATTCCTCGACCTGAGGTATTAATAGAGGAGGATTAATTATATGAGTGAAAGTAGTGCGAGCGTAGTAAAAGTTATAAGGTGCATAGTTTGTCCTACAGGTTGCCAAATTCAAGCAATTTCAAAGGGTTCCGATGTAGTATTTGAAGGATATACCTGTAAAAGAGGTCTAGAATACGCAGAACAAGAATATTTTGAACCTAAGAGAATCCTTACAACTACAATAAGAGTTGAAAGTGGACTTTTACCTTTGATTCCTGTGAGATCTGATAAACCAATTCTTAAAGATAAATTGGATGAGGCTTTAATAGAGATTGCGAAAACCCAAGTAAGTGCCCCAATTGAAATGGGTGATATTTTAATAGAAAACATCCTTGGATTAGAATTAAATATAATAGCTAGTCGAAACTTGGCTAAAAATTAAATATTCTAACTATCTTTTATGATCTCTATGGTTATAAAGGAGTTTACATGGCAGACATAATTCATGGTTATCAGTCAAAGAGAGGAGAATATTGTAAACGGAGATAGTATTTACGGGCTAATATTGTCTAACAAAATTATAGCATTCCAATCTTCAATAACCTCCTTGGAAGTCATCTCTTCTATTACCAAACTCCCATCAGAACTGGTTAAAACCGTAAGTGTTTTTTTGCCTTCTTCATCGCAAAAACCTCCTAACATCTTGTGTAAAAACACTTTTCCATTGAGAACTGCGAAGCCTACGATAAATATTCTGTCGCCACTTTCAAAAAATTCGACTAGTTTGTCATAATCGTTTTTGCAATATATTTTATGAAACCAAGATCTTCGTCCCATTTTTTCATGTGCCCTGATAAATTCGTATTTTATTACTAAACTTAAAGTTAAACTATTTAAAGGAAAATTAAAAATCTCAAACTTTTTTTTTTCTGCATTTCCTAAAAGGCTCAATTTTTTGGTTTACTAATCTTTTAAAGTATTTGGGCGTTATGTTAAATGTCTGTTTGTTGTTGCATTTGATCTGGACTTGTTTCGTGTTATTTTCGTAGTTAGAGAGGAGCGAGTACTTGAGAGTCTGGAGCATTTTGAGAAATTCTTGTTCAGCGGCTTCTTTTCGTTTTTTATTAGGATTTTTTTTTTGCACATATTGTACTCCAACGTCCTTGGTACATAGCCCCTGGAGTAGTATCCCATTCATGTTCGTATTCGCAGCTGATTTTTATCGGTTTGAATCGACACACAATCTTATGTAAATGTTCATCATTTGAAAAATTCTAAGTCTCGCTGATCTCTTTAATACTAGGTTCAACAAATCAAAAAAGGGAAATGTCAAACTCTTTTCTGATTTGAATCAAAAAAGTCCGATATTATGATTTATTAATAAATTCTATATAAATTAGCAATACTTTTTTAATTTAGAGTTAAATTCTTAAATATTAAGTTATGTGAAAATTTTATGAGCTTTAGAATTGAAAGTAAGGAAAAATTTGTAGAACTTTGGACTACCATTTACAATACCGAAGTTAAGCCTGACTGGTCACATATTCTCCCATACTATGATGATAATATTTATTTTCGTGATACTATTCAAGAAATCCGGGGTATGAAAGAATTTAAACCAATGACCGAACGATTAACTGAGCGATCTCAAGATTTGAAAATGAAAATTGTCCACATTCTGTTTGAAGGAAATATAATTTTCTTTGAATGGGAAATGTCATTAAGTTTTAAGAGGTATCCTAACACGACGTTATTCGGAGCAAGCAGAATAAGTTTAAATGAAGATGGTAAAATCATTGAACAAAGGGATTACTACGATCTCTGGGGCGATATTTTCGATAACATACCATTTCTTGCAAATAGATATCGGAAGTTTATGAAGAAAAGATTCGGGTGATTCGCGTGAACAAATATTGGAAACAATATATAAATTGGGGATATATATCCCAAATGCGGGCAATGCGGAGGAATAAAAAAGCAGAGATTAAAGAATGTGATGACGACTTTAAGGAGAGATTAGTAGTTATCACGGGCGCAACTTCTGGAATTGGTTATTGTACTGCAAGAAAATATGCTTTACATAGAGCTAATCTTTTACTGATAAATCGAAATGAAGAAAAATCAATTTCCGTTTGCGAGGAAATTCGTCAAGATTTTGATGTAGAATGTGAATATAAAATTGCGGATTTTACCCGCATTTCTGACGTACAGAAACTAGGGTATGAACTTTTAGATTCGGATATAAGAATTGATGTATTAATCCATAACGCCGGTGTTTATTCTACAAAAAAGGTGTTTACTGAAGATAATTTTGAACTTTGCTTTCAAGTAGATTATCTTGGGTCATTTATTCTGAATTATATATTAAAGGATAAACTAAAAGCTCAAGATAATACAAGAATTATATTTGTAAATTCAGAAGGTCACCGCTTTGCTATTCTTGGATTGAGGTTAGATGAACTTGAGTGGGAGAAGCATCACTATTCCGGTTTGCGTAGTTACGGGAAAGCAAAAACAGCTCAACTTCTTTCAATGATTTCATTTGACGATTATTTCAAAGATAGCGGAGTATCAATAAATGCAATGCATCCTGGGAGTGTAAAAACAAACATGGGACAAAACAACGGCCCAATTTATCGATTTTTTAAACGTCTTTTTATTGATCGAGCGGCAAAATCACCTGAGATATCCGCTAAAGCTTTATACTATCTCGGTGTGTCAAAGGAAATTAATGGAGTGAGCGGTAAATTTTTCCGCCTTACCTCAGAAGAAAAACCTGCACCTCCTGCATTGGATAGGGAGGTCGCAAAAGAGCTCTGGAGTTTAAGTATCAAATTAGGTGGTCTTGAATGAATGAACCAGATAAAAAAATTATTATAGTCGGGGCAGGCATGGCAGGTTTAACCGCTGCTGCCTATTTGTCTAGGGCAAAGTATGATGTCCTTTTAATTGAAAAAAATAAAGAAATTGGAGGTTTAGTTAATACAATTGAACGAGATGGGTTTTTCTTCGATACAGCTGCAAGATCGATTGAAAATTCTGGTATTATTAGACCTTTTTTAAATGATCTAGGAATTAAACTGGAGATTATTAACAGTCCTATCTCTGTTGGGATTGAAAGCGATGTTATTAATATCCGTTCGGAAGAAAGTTTGGATGACTATAAGAACTTGCTAGAAAAATTGTATCCTGAAAAGATAGAAGATATCCACAGAATTGTTTCATTTATGGAAAAAATGATGAAAGATATGGCCGTTTTATATGGGATTGACAACCCCCTTTTAAAAGATCTCAAGAAAGATAGAAAATTTCTATTTAAAGAACTACTTCCATATTTGGGAAAATTCTTGTTAACTGTCCGGCGTATGAATCGTCTAGATGAACCCGTTGAAGAATTTTTGGAAAAAATGTCGTCATACAGACCTCTTACTGATATAATTGGCCAACATTTTTTTAAAAATACTCCTACATCTTTTGCTATGGGCTATTTTTACGTTTATCTTGACTATATTTACCCAAAGGGTGGTACAGGTCAAATACCTAGAGCTATTGAACAAAAAATTATCGAATGGGGAGGGAAAATCCAAACTGAAACAGAAATCTCCAAAATTATACCTTCATTGAATCAAGTAATCGATATCAATGGCAATTTATATCCGTATGATTATCTCATTTGGTGTGCAGATCTAAAGACATTATACAAGAGACTTAATACAGACAATTTAGATGATAAAATTTCTCGTAAAATTAAAAATCAAAAAGAAAAATTTATTTCCCATCGTGGTGGAGATTCGGTATTTAGTTTGTTCATCGGAGTTGATGAACCTTTAGAAAAATATAAATCTATTTCACACGGACACTTCTTTTACACTCCATCTAAAAAAGGTCTTGGAGAACTTAATCGTTCGATACT
>JAGXNP010000213.1 GCA_019894885.1 Promethearchaeota archaeon
CATAAACACCGTAAGCTACTCCGCTATCGTCATAGTATTGTCCTACTTTCGATGGGGCGGTCGGATCGGAGATGTTGATAACCTTTAAACCATCATAACCATCCGCTACATAGGCATAAGAGCCCGAAACATGAATATCTTCTGCGTTTCCACCGACATCATCATATTCCCCTACTTTTGATGGGGCGGTTGGGTCTGAGATGTTGATAATCTCCACACCATCATGATAATCTGCCACATAAGCATAATCGCCCGAAATATAAACATTTTTCGCATATCCGCTATCATCATAATAATATCCCAATTCCGATGGTGCAGTCGGGTCTGAAACATCGATAATTTTTAAACCATCACTACTACAAGCCACATAGGCATAAGTGCCCGAAACATAAACACCAGATATCCAATCAGAATCATCATATTCTCCTACTTCCGATGGTACGGTTGGATCTGAAACATCGATAATCTCTAAACCATCATCATTATCTGCCACATAAGCATAATTGCCCAAAACATAAACACCATGTCCCTGTCCCTCATCGTCAAAGTATCGCCCCATTTCCGATGGTACAGTGGGGTCTGAAACATCGATAATCACTAAACCATTACGATATCCATCCGTTATGTAAGCATAAGAGCCTGAAACATAAACATCATATGCCCACATCCCACCTTTATATTGCCCCACTTCTGATGGTGCGGTCGGGTCTGATATATCGATGATCTCTAAACCATCAATTAAATCAGCCATGTAAGCAAAATTATGCGAAACATGAACGCTATAAGCATAGCTGCCATCATCGTATTGTCCCACTTCCGATGGTGCGGTCGGATCGGAGATGTCAATTACCTCCAGACCATCACCCTCATCCGCCACATAAGCAAAAGATCCTGAAATATAAACACCACAGGCTCTTCCACCATCATCACATTGTCCCACTTCCGATGGCGCGGTCGGATCCGAGACGTCAATTACCTCCAGACCATCACCCCCATCCGCCACGTAAGCAAAAGAGCCTGAAACATAAACTCCAAGTGCTGCTCCGCCATCATCATATTGTCCCACTTCCAATGGCGCGGTCGGATCTGAGATGTCAATTACCTCCAGACCATCACCCCCATCCGCCACGTAGGCAAAAGAGCCCGAAACATAAACTCCAACTGCTGCTCCGCCATCATCGTATTGTCCTACTTTCACTGGTGCGGTCGGATCGGAAATGTTGATTATTTTTAATCCACCAACTCCACCTGCGATAAAAGCTAATGAACCAACAACTACTACATCCCTAGCAAATCCATCTAAAATGTTTGCAGTTTTTGTAATATTCAATGAAACGGTTGATAAATTTGGTCCTTTAAATGGCTCGTTTTTGATACTTTCCTTGTCTTTTATAATTTGAGAATTTATTGAAAAGTATCCACAGTCCATGTAGTAATACGAAGCTAAAAGATAGGTGCTTAGAGTAAAGATTGTAGTTAATATAATGAGAATTTTAATAGTTTTTTTCATTATAATCCCATTTCTTTTCTAAATATGATTATTCAATATAAAACATTCTTTTATCTTAGTTAAATGAAATTAGAATTGCATAATATTTATAATTTATACGCTTTTGTAAAAATACACTACACACACTATTCAAAAAAAGTATCTCTAATTGCTCCCATAATCCTATAATATCAGGTTTTCTGAGTTTTTAGAGAATAGTGGTTATTTCACGAATAATTATGTTAAAATTTTAAAAATTTAATTTTCAGTTATTGAAAGAAAAATATTAATATGTGTATTCACATATTTTCACATAAAAAGAAAATGAAAATATGTGTAAAAAATGGCGAACATAACTTTATCGATTCCAGAAGAGCTTAAAAAAGAAATGGAAAAATTTCCGGAGATAAATTGGTCGGAAGTTGCGAGAGATTCTATAAAGAAAAAAATAGCTCAGTTAAGTTTTCTGAAAGGTTTCAGAATGGACAGTGACATTAGTATAGATGACGCTTTGAAATTAGGACAAGAAGTAAATCAACTATTGGTGAAACGATATAAGAGGGATTAATTTTGAAATTGGTTATAGATGCCAATATCTTATTTGCTTCGTTGATAAAAGATAATTTAACTGCTGAGCTATTACTTAGTGATAAATTAAATTTATATGCTCCAGAGTTTCTATTTGATGAATTTATAAAATATGAGGAGTTTATACTTGAGAGGACAAACCGTTCTAAAAAAGATTTTGAGCACTATTTGAACATACTGAGGGAAAAGATAGAAATTATTCCTCTAAATATTATTAGGCCATTTATAGAAGAAGCAGAGAAATTTTCTCCGGATCCAAAAGATACGGTCTACCTAGCTTGCGCACTAGTAATAGATTCTAAGTTATGGTCGAATGACAAAAAACTTAAAGAAGACCAAAAGGAAATCGAAGTAATAACTACAGAAGAATTAATCCATAAAGTTAGTTTCATAAAATAAAAAAACAATTTTCAAGATCTACTTAAAAGACAATTCAAAATATTAAAGAGGATTGAGAGATGACAGGTATCGTTTCAACAAGATTAGATGACAAGGAAATTGAAGAATTAAATCAAATAAGTGAAAAAGAACGAATTGATCGTTCATCACTTATAAGAAAATTCTTGCTGACTCAAATCGAAGAGTATAGATTAAAAGAAGTAAGTGAAAATTACCGAAAGGGACTTGTAAGTCTTGCTGAGGCAGCAGTTCTAGCTAAGGTTTCTATCTATAAAATGATGGAATATATTGAACATGAAAAAATTCAGGCTCCTACTTTATCAAACTCAGAAATGGAAGAGGAGTTAGAGAGATCTAAGAAATTATTTGAAGAGAAAGGTCTTTAATGGTATAACTCAGTGGAACTGAAGATATGGAATTATTTCTTCAACACTCATTTGAACGAGATCATTAAGATTTAGCTTTCTGTCTGTAAAATTTAGAATTTCTACACCGACGATATTTTCATTTTTGCCGTAATCGATAATTATTCCTTCTGCTATATCATCAGAATTTAAGATTTTTTCATGTGAAACTCGAATGTAAAGAGCATTTGCTATCTTATCAAAAGAGAAGTTCATAGTTATTATAAAGGAGCAATTAATTAAATATTTATTTTATAATGATAGAATGAGGTTAAATCTGTTGTATTTCTCGGTTATTTCACGATCTAGTTATTATAAGAAATTTTTTTTAGAAAACCAGTTAAACCTAGAGAAATAATTTTTTTTAAACTAAAGTAGAATGTTTTAAATTTCTATTTATTACGGATTTTACCCTTAAACATAAATATCTTCAAGTAACCACAGTTAAAAAATGTGATATTTTATATATTTAATCATTAAATCCCTGTTTATCCAATTTTAATTCTACATATTGATAAAAATCGTCTAATATTTAAATTTGAAGGGTATGAAGCCTTGAAATGGGTTCTTTAATTATTTTGTAGAGGTTTATTTTTAAAGTCCTAGGGCTAAAAAAAAATAAATAAAAAAATAAAAAAATCATTACTCGATAAGTTAGAAAATAAGTTTTTGGTTGTAACCAAAACTTAGAAAAAATAGAATTACTTATTTTCTATGCTTTCTATAACAATCTCGACAATAAACAGGTCGATCTTCTTTAGGCTGAAATGGAACTTCGCATTCATTCCCACAGTCTGCACATGTGGCTTTATGCATCGTTCTATCGCCATAATTTCTATTTGACATACTTTCACCAATTTCTAATTTTATACTTGAAACTTTGAAATATCTCTGTTCAAGTATTTAAAATATGTTATTAAATGTAATAAATTTTGGTATTATGAAAAATACACTTCAAAATTCTATTGGAAAATATTTTGATTATTTTTAGTGTAATTGGGTCAAATTGAGGTATTTTAAAAGGAAAATGAAAATTCTACTTTTTCTTTTAATTGTTTTTATAGCTATTTATTGCTTATAGAATTCTAATTTTGGATAACCAATTGATTCTTGATCTAAATTTTTTTTAGACATTGTCTTCTTCCCTTAATCTCGGTTTAGTTTGTAATGTTCAAAGCACTTACAGAAATGTTGAAAATATCCATTGATTTACCTAAATTTATTGATTTATTCATTTTACTGACTCCTTTTATATAATATTGTGATCTGGCGATAAATTATCCCCGATAATTTTAAAATGTTAATCATATTTGCATAGTTTTATTAACTTCCCTTTCTCTGATAAGTTTAATGCGATGACTTTCGGTCTACTCATTGCTTCAATCGAATATTTTATTCCTTGTGTTCCTAGGCCTGATGATTTGGTTCCCAAGAATGGAAAATGATCTGGACCTCTCTCACTTTTTCCATTTATTTGAACGGTACCCACTTCTAACTCCTGTGCAATGTTAAAAGCTAAATCGATGTTTTCTGTGAAAATCATGCCTTGAAGTCCATATTCTGATTTATTTGATATTTCTATTGCTTCTTCAGCGCTATTAGTTCGTATAAAAGGTAATATAGGACCAAAAGGTTCTTCCCAAGCAATTCTCATATCAATCGTAACGTTATCTAACAATGTTGGCCACATGATGTTACCTTCTCTTTTATTTCCGCATAGTAAAGTACCACCTTTTTCTAAAGCATCGTCTATCAGCCCTTGAACGAAATCACATTGTTGTGAACTTATGAGG
>JAGXNP010000214.1 GCA_019894885.1 Promethearchaeota archaeon
GCTTAGGATTAGACGGTTTATTACCTGATATTTTTAAAAAAAAAGCTAAATGAGCCAAAGAGACCCTTGATTTATATTTACCTATTTATCATCTCTAAATGAATAATTCTAACGTTTTTCTCTTTGTCTAAAGGCTAGATACAAAATAATAAGAGAAAGCGAATAGACTATAGAGATTAGAAACCAAAGCGTAAATTCTGGAACATCATTGTACATTATTGCTGAAATCGCTCTATATATAAAGAATATGGTTAACAGGGAAAGTAATTGAATTCGTGACCTAACTTTATCCATTATCTTCAGAAATTATAATTAATAATAAACATAATAATGAATATTATAAAAGAATATAAATTGTATTATAGAAATGTCTATAGAAATGTCTAATAATAGAAATTGTTATATATGTGGAAAAAACTGTGAAAAAATACTCGATAGATGCTATTACTGCATTTGCGACACAACTATTTGTGAAGAATGCATAAATTCGATAAAAAAAAACGAAACTACTTGGTTATGCCCTAATTGCAAAGAAGAACGAAATTTAAGCGAGAGTATGTTATTTCGTGACCAATAAATTATTGCAAAATTAAAACCAATCTAATTCTTTTAGCCATAGTAATTTACCCAAGAGCCAATGATGATAAACTAATAATGATTTTATCTCTAAAAGATGAAATAATCAAGGAAGTCTGAGGCTACCTTTCTAACTTAGATATTCACTAACATAAAAAGTTAAAAACTTTCGATATTTATTAATAAATCATACTCAAAATAAATTAAGGTGTAAATCACGGCTAAAATCTCAAAAATTATAGAAATTAATAACTGTAATGACGATGACCTTTTTAAAGCACTCTTTATAGCAGAATTTTGGGAAGAAATTAATCCATCGAAGAAAATGGAAGCAAAATTTACTGCACCAAATGTGCTACATACCAAAATATACGATGAAGTAGACTTAGTGAAAATTCCAATCGAAATGGAAGGAGAATTAGTGCTGTATGATAAGGGTCAAGATTCAGATAAAGGACATTTAATTGAATTTAATGTGAGAAATAACAAAGATGTCCGAGAATTGGAAGGGAGATTACGCATCAAATCATTATCTCCTAATAAATCAAAAGTAGGAGTTTTCGTGGATTCTTTTAAGCTTAGTAGCGATTTTTTAAGTAGTTTGAGCGGTGTAAGTGATCTAGTTCTACAAAATAAAATCTCTGAAATGTTAAGAAATATTGAAAAATATTGTAAAACCAAAGAGCTAAAAGATTTTTTATGAAGATTAAAAATTTTATTTAAAAATAATCATTTATTAAATCGTGCTTATATATATCTAATTGTAATTTCTAAAAACGCATTTAATTATGAATATTTGGATTCTTGATTCGGAAAGCGGTATTACGCTGTTATATAAACCCTATATGGATTTACCTATAGACGAAGACCTTATTAGTGGATTATTAGCTGCCTTAAACCAATTTACAACATATGAATTAAAAGAAGGAATAGAAAGTATTGAAATGGGTGGCTTAAGATGGGCATATTTAGAGGAAAAAAATGCTAATTTATTGTTTGTTGCAACTTCAGAAAAAAACATCAGTTCAAACATGTTGAGAGCTCGACTTAACATTATCAAGCAAGCTTTCATAGAAAAGTTTGTATCTAAAGATAGAGAGGTGTGGAAAACCTTATGGAAAGGTAACACCGAACTTTTTATTTCATTTAAAGACACAATCGACGAGTATTATAGCCAATGGTTAACTGCTGAAGACATATCAACAATTGCAGAATATTTTGATATTTTAGGCGTCTTTCAACAGATTTTAAATTTACTGGTCAATGTAGTTGAGGGTCATTTTACTACCGAAAAGAAAGAGAACATTTACATAGAGATCGAATCCATGTTTACTAACTATTTAAGCCATAAATATGTTCAAAGTAATCCAGAATTAAGCAAATTCTCCTTTAATCGTATTACTGGAATCAATATCATAAATATCGATCCTACCAATTGTGATATGCTTGTTGTTGAAAAACAAATTATAAATCTTGTTAGAAGGATCACCGAAATGATAAAGCATGAAGAAGGCTATTATGTAACTTTGCATTATTTTATTGAAGAAAATGTCTTTGATTACCTTCTCTCAAATATGGCTTTATTAAACGAATTAAATTTGTTTAAATTTCTTCTGCAACTTTTCTTATTCAAATAATTAAACCTACAGACATTTTAATCTCTTAATTGTATTAATGAATAAGTTAAGTATTATACTGCAATTCTATATCATAGAGCTCAATGCAATCTACACTTTTTATTATAGAAGTTGTAGATGCTGATACTATTGTTATAAGTAAGAGTAGTTCTTCAACCAGATCTGTGAAGCTATCAATAAGATTATAGAATATTTAATATCATATAATATCATTAGATTTATTAAAAGGCATTTATTAACATAAGTATTATAATCTTAATTCTATAATTTAGGTGCCTATGAATCTACCGCTTTTAATTCTGCTCTTAGTACTTTTTATTGCAATTATTATAAGCTATTCCATAAAAGGTGTAGATTTTGTAGCAATTTCCTTATTCTGCATGTTTTTGGGTGCTACAATTACTGGTGTTCAACTAGGAATTGGCATAGACGAATTCATTCTCGATGTTGAATGGCAAGCTATTATTATAATCTTAAGCATGAGTATAATAACTAAAATTGCGCAGGATTCAAACGTTTTAGAGTATGTGGCGGTACAACTGTTTAAAATATCAAGAGGAAACCGAAGAATTTTTCTTTATCTTCTTTGTACGATTACTACGCTATTGGCAGCAGTCATTACTGATGTAGTTGTGGTTTTAATTTTAGCTCCTGTTGTAGTCCGATTGTGTCATTTCTTAAAAATTAGAGCAGGCACCTATTTATTAGGAATGACAATTTGCATTAATATTGGTTCAATTATAACTCCCTTTTCAAGCGGAGAAAATATTATTATTTCGACAGAATTTGCACTTGATACCATCTATTTTATACAGTATTACTGGGTTTTCTCTTTTCTTTTACTCTTCTTGACGATTTTTTTAATAGATCGATTTTTACTTTCAAAAGAACCGGAAATTGACGAATATAATAAGAAATTTGTTTTAGAACTAGTAGATGCTGATGTAATGATTAAAAATAAAAAGATGTTTTATTTCAATAGTTTTGCGATTATTACCACAATTATTCTATTTGTAGTTTTACCATTATTATACTTAACGGCAATTATCTCAGCTTTAATACTTGTGCTTGTGAACCGGAGCTACACTAAAAAACCAATGGGGAAAATATTAAGAGATATCGAATGGGAGATAATTTTCTTTTTTATTTCTTTATATGTTATAGTAGGTAGCCTCATAAGAGCTGGTTTTCAGGATATTTTTACTACTATTCCCTTTGAGTTGCTCGATCCTATATTAATAGCTTTTATTCTTCTCATCTTGGTAAGTTTTATTTCAGGATTCGTTGCTAACACCCCTACTGCGTTAATTTTTATACCTATCATTCAGACTCTTATTACTACATTTAATTTTCCTTCTGTTCCCCTTCTTTTTTCCTTTATTATTGCTATTAATTTAGGTGGGAATCTAATTCCACAAGGAGCAGCAGCAGACCTTATGACTCTTAAAGTAGCACAAGATAATGGGGTTGAAAATCTAGGATACAAGCGACTATTAAAAACTGGAGCTATTTTTGCTTTGATTCATATAGCAAGTGCTATGGGATTTCTCTTTATCCTTATTCTCTTTACTTGAAATTAAAAAAAAACCTATAATTTATGGAAAGATTCCCCTTAATTCAATTGCTTTAGCAATTCTTGTCACAGCGATGATGTAAGCGGCAGTCCTAAGAGAAATGTGTCTTTCCTCGGATATTTTATATGTTTCTTCAAAAGCTTCTAATATGATTCTTTTGAGTTCTTCATTAATGCGATCAAGTTTCCAGAAGTACGAATTAATATCTTGGACATATTCGAAGTACGAGACGCAAACTCCACCACTATTGGCGAGAATATCTGGTACAACATAAATTTCTTTCTTAAACAAAACTTTATCCGCTTCTGGTGTTGTAGGACCATTTGCACCTTCTAAAACTATTTTGCAATCTATTTTCTCCGCATTTTCTTCTGTTATTTGATTTTCTATAGCTGCAGGGATTAATACATCGCATTTTAATGTGAGTAGCTCGTCGTTACCAATAAGCTTATACTTATCGTTTTTATAATCTTTTAATAAATTACCTTGTTTAGCCCATGCTAATAATTTTTCTAGATCTAATCCATCTTCATAGTAAATACCCGTTGATATATCTGAGAGGGCAATAACTTTACATCCGTGTTTATAAAGTAGATCGGCAATCGAACCTCCTACATTACCAAATCCTTGAACTACAATCTTCAAGGACTTTAATTCTAATCTAAGTTTTTCAGCCATAGCTTGGAGTACAAAATACAAACCCATTC
>JAGXNP010000215.1 GCA_019894885.1 Promethearchaeota archaeon
TTCGATATTTAATTTAGTATACTCGCTAAGAAGCTCGTGGATAAATTGGGGATTTTTTCGCATATAATAAGCTACACGGCTCATTGTCATCCCTTCAAATAGAGATTCATGAATAGCAACAGGTACGAACGCCATCGGATATAAATACTTTTTTAGAGAATCTACATATCCATCCCAGATTTGGGATGTATAATTAAGTTTATCATTAACCTGCTCTGAAGGTTTTCCATATTTATCCCAATAAGAGTGAACTATTTCCGGAGTTCGAAAATATCCATCTACATACCACAGATAAGCTATACCCGTATCAACTTGTTTAACCAGTTTCCACAAACATCCGTTCATCGCACTGATAATGCAATCTGGATATTCTGGAGGAGCACGCTTTGTAGGTTCTTTATATTTTTTAGGGCCCCATGGATCCATGGAATGGCAATCGACATTCCAGAATCTTAATTCAGTAATATCGCCTGCCCAGCAATATTTTACCTTTGAGAAATCATTTTCTATGAATGTTTTATTCTTGTTGTATTCATCAGTTTTTAGAAATTTTTGATAAGAACTAGCAGTAAATTCAAAACCCAGATAATGAATGGGGAGCATATCAATATTATCATCAAGTTCTAATGTCTTAATTACTCTTTCTCTTTTAGATAAAGTCATGACAATTGTCCAAGTTTAAATGATAATGTAAAAAAGAAATTAAACTTTAAAAATTAAGCCCCTTTTAACAATTTATATAAAATTGAAGAATATTGTTGACTTAATAGTATGAGATTCGGAATTTCACCCATGACTTATGAACTATTAATTGATGGAATCCTTGCCAAAAAAGGTTTAGATGGATTATCAAAATTCCAATTTTCTGATCTGGTTAAAAGAGCTGCTATGTCTGGTTATCAACATTTTGAGATTGCGTTGGATTTGTTTCAAGTTTTTCCAATAACATTGGATATTCATCAAATAAAAATATTACAGGACATCAAAAATGAATATGGTATAACTTATTCAGCTCATCTTCCTTTTTTAAGCATAGATCTTGGAGGTCCAAATAAATTTATACGCGATGGAAGTGTTAATGCTTTAATACATGCCTACAATTCTATTGTAGAATTAGAGGACGATATTGATGTCTTTGTCTTGCATCCCACTGGTGAAACCGTTGCAAGCGTTATAAAATTTATCGAAATCCCTCAGATTAAACAAATTTCTTCTGAATTATTCAGTGCTAATGCCATACAAAGCATTGAGAGATTCATAGAAGAAACTGATATAAAAAGAAGCAAAATCGCGCTAGAAAATATTGAATTTCCTTTTGAAGCTACAATTAAAATCATTAAAAAATTGAAGACTAAGCTATGTATAGATACCGCACACTTTCTTGGTGGTTTTTCAGGAAAGCACGATCTCCTCGAAATTACAGAAAAATATTTGGATATAACAGCCGAAATTCATCTCCAAGACTTCGACGACGAGAATTTATTTTCCGATCATAGTGCTTTAGGGACTGGAAAGAATTTTCCTCCTGAATTTCTAAATATGATCCATCAAAAGAAATTTGATGGTCCTGTTGTTTTTGAATTACCTAAAGATGATACGATAAAATCTATCAAATATATAAGAAAAAACGCGCCTCAAGTAAAAATTCCAGATATCAAGGATCAAACCTTTTATTAAAGAAATTATAGTATCTTTAATTGATCTTCAAGTTGATCAATTTTGATCCTTAATTCTTCAAGGTTTTGCCTTTCTTTTTCAATTAGTTCTTTTGGAGCACGCTCAGAAAATTGACTCTGAAGTTTTTTTTCGATTTTAATTGCCTCTGTTTTGCTTTTCTCTAACGAAGTGTGGATTCTTGCTTTTTCCTTTTCGATATCGATCATGCCAGACAAAGGAACAAATGCGGGTATACCGCTAAGTACTATTCTGGCTGATTGAGGAGGAGGATCAATTTTTTTATCTATAACGAATTTGTCTTCGTCAATAAATGCCATTTTAACCAATTCGTTCCTACATAATTCAAATAATTCTCGATTAGTATCTGCTTCTATGTGTAATGGTACCAGTGTTTTTAGAGGAATTCCAAAATCGTGCTTCACCCGCCTTACCTCCCTGACAAAATCTGCCATCAAGAGAAAACTATCTTCTATGATTGGATCGATGTATGATTCTTGCGCTTTCGGCCAAGGAGCGTACATTATTGTGGGTGTAGTCTTAAGGTTGGCTGGAAGAGTTTGCCATAATTTTTCAGTGATGAATGGCATAACAGGATGTAATAATTTATAGAACGTTTCTAACACATGGAGGAGGATCGCTTTTTGAATGTGTTTATCAGAATAATTCTCGTCGTACAGAAAAATTTTACTCATCTCAATGTACCAATCGCAAAATTCACTCCAAAAAAATGATTTTATTTCTCTTGTCATCCGTAAGTAATCGTAATTATCCATGTAGGATTGTACGTCTCTAATCAATGAGTTTAATCTGGAAAGAATCCATTTATCGGGGAATTTGAGTTTATCTAAATCGATTTCATCGATTCGAGGGACTTTCTCATTAGAAGTAATGTTGGTCAAAACATAGCGAGACGCTTGCCAGATTTTATTACAATATTTATGAGCAACATCAATATTTTTAGGATCTAAATTAGTGTCTAATCCCGGAACACTATTTGATATCATTACATAACGAAGGGAGTCTGCTCCAAACTCCTCTATAATTACTAGAGGATCATATTTAGCTATATTTTCCATAGATTTGCTTATCTTTTTTCCTTTTTCGTCGCGAATCATACCATGTAAATAAACTGTATGGTATGGAGTTTTTCCTGTTAGCTCGATTCCCATCATAAGTTCTCTTGCAACCCAAAAAAAGAGAATATCATATCCCGTTTCCCTAGTATCGGTAGGATAGAAGCGTTTATAATCGGGATGATCGGTATTAGGCCACCCCAAGGTTGAAAAAGGCCATAAACCACTTGAGAACCAAGTATCTAACACGTCTTCATCTTGATGGACACTAGAACTTTTACACTTAGGACAAGTTGAAACAATGTCCACATCAGGTTCGGGACAAATTTCTTCACCACAATCATCACAGTACCAAACGGGAATCCTGTGGCCCCACCAAAGTTGGCGTGATATACACCAATCGTGTATATTTTCCATCCATTGGAAAAAACGATGTTGTTCTCTTTCAGGAATTATAATTGTCTCACCATTCCGAACTTTCTCAATTGCAGGTCCAGCGATTGGTTTCGTTTTCACAAACCACTGTATAGAAACTCGAGGTTCTATGGTGGCATGACATCGTTGACAGTGCGGTTCAGCATGAACATAAGGTTCGATATCAGTTATTAATCCTTCTGTTTCAAGATCTTTTATGATTATTTTCCGACATTCTAATCGATCTAGACCTGTATAAGCTTCAACAAACCCAGGGAGAATCTGAGCTTTCTCATTAAAGATATTTATAAATTCTAAATTATGCTTTTTACCAATTTCAAAATCATTAGGATCATGAGCAGGCGTTATTTTTAAAGCTCCAGTACCAAATTCGGGATCCACATATTGATCAGCAATTATTGGAACGAAACGACCGACAGCAGGAATTACTGCCTGCTTGCCAATGTACTTAGCATATTTAGGATGAGATTTAATTGTAGCCACAGCGGTGTCACCTAATAGCGTTTCAGGTCTTGTGGTAGCTAAAACAATAAAATCAGTAACACCTTCTGCCCATTTACCACTCCCCCAAGGATGTTGGGGGCGTTTCCAAGCTTTATTAATAATTGGATACTTGATATACCATAGATGCCCTTGTTCATCAATAGTCTCAGTCTCTAAGTCAGATATTGCGGTAACGCACCTTCCTGGGCACCAATTAACCATATATTCTCCTCGATATATTAATCCTTTATGATATAATCTGTAGAATGCTTCCCGGACGGCTCGTGATAAATTTGGGTCTAGCGTGAAATATTCACGGCTCCAATCGCAGCTAATACCCATACTTTTCGACTGTTCAGTAATTCGGGCGTGATATTTATGTTTCCATTCCCAGACTTTTTCCACGAATTTTTCACGCCCTAAATCCTTATGATTTATACCTTTTTTTAATAATTCTCTAACAACAACACTTTGAGTTGCAATTCCGGCATGATCGGTTCCCGGTATATAAAGAGTTTCTTTCTGCCGCATGCGTTCATAACGTGTCATTAAATCCTCAAGTGAAATCACAAGGGCATGACCTGAATGGAGTTGGCCAGTTACATTTGGTAAAGGGATTGTAATGCAAAAGCGTTCAGAATTCTCATTGGTGAGTCCTAATTCTTTGGATTTCTCAGGTCTGAAGAATCCTTCTTTTTCCCACCATTCATATAATTCCTTTTCAATTGTACGGTGATCGTAAATTTTAGTTAAATCACTTGTCATTTTAATTCCTCGAATTATCTAATATAATCCGGCTAAAATCTTAAGGATTATGGATTTAAT
>JAGXNP010000216.1 GCA_019894885.1 Promethearchaeota archaeon
GATATTGGGGATGTATTTAATCCTCATTAAACTAAGTAGACAATCTGTAATGGATATATTCCGTCAAACTTTTTAAAATAATTATTGGTGCTCCCTGAGAAAACTTAACAGTTTTTGCCAAGCTTTCGCTCTATGTGAAATAGAATTTTTTTCTTCTGTAGATAATTCAGCAAAAGTAGTGTTAGGCAATTCATTAGGAATAAAAATAGGATCATAACCAAATCCACTTGTACCTCTAATTTCTTTTGAAACTTTACCCTCAACTGATCCCTCAAAGATAAATATTTTATCTAATGGTTGAAAATATAGTGCTATTACGGCTTCAAAATGAGCAGCAGTGCTCCAATAATCGGTAATGAGTTTCAATATACCTTTATTACCTATAGTATTTAATACAAACTTGGAATATACTCCTGGGAATCCTTTAAGAGGAACATCAATAAAAAACCCCGCATCCTCAACAAAATAAGAGTTACTAAATAAAAAATTTACGCTATTAAGTTTAAAGAGAGCGACTTCTTTAATACTAGATGCTTGAATTTCAATAGTAGCAGCGGTTTTCTGCTTTAAATCGTAAACTAACTCTTCCTTTTGGAATAATTTTTTAATTTCATTAAACTTATGATTATTCCCAGTAATAAAATAAATTATTTCTTTTTCTTGTTTCATATGTACAATAATTTCCTATGATATATTTAGATTAATAAGGTTTTAATTATTAATTTCAAAAATTTTAATTTACATGATTCTTTATAATGTTCATCAATAAAATCACTATTATTAAATTATTCATAAACTAGGACGCAAAAAATGGCTCGAATGCACTCAAGAAAGAAAGGAAAATCTGGTAGTACACGCCCAGCTAGATTAGAAAAACCTGTGTGGGTAGAACTTTCTTCTGAAGAAGTAGAAAACGAGGTCACTAAATTAGCTAGAAAAGGTTTTTCTCAATCCCTAATAGGTGTGAAATTAAGAGATTCTCATGGTATCCCTTTAGTGAAAGTAGTCACCGGCAAATCAATTTCACAAATTCTTAAAGAAAATGAAATTGAAGCTTCTCTACCAGAAGACTTAACTAATTTAGCAAAAAAAGCGCTTGTATTAAGAAAACATTTGGAGTCAAACCATAAGGATTTAGATTCAAAGAAAGGACTACAAAGAACAGAAAGCAAGATATATAGGCTCATTAAATATTACAAGAAAAAAAAAGTGCTCGAACCTGATTTCAAATACGACCCGGATAAAATTAGGACTTTAGTGATGAGGTAGACATAAGGTATGAGTCAGAAAGTAAAAAAAAAGAAGTCAAAATTAAGGAGAGTATCATTTAAAGATAAAGATTGGTACACTATTATCGCCCCAAAAAGCTTCAACTTTAAACCTATTGGAGAAATAATCGGAATGGATAACACTATTAACGGACGATCCCTTGAAACCTTACTTTATGATTTTACGAACCGTTACGAAGATATAAGTTTAAAGTTGAAATTTAAAGTAGTTCAAGTCAATCAAGAAGCAAAGCAAGCACAATCTATGTTTTTAGGGCATTCATATACTAACGATTATATTAGATCCTTAGTTGGAAGAGGAAGCTCTAAGATTCAAACCATAATTAATCTAACTACTAAAGACGATTACACCTATAGATTAACAATTATATGCACTACTATAAAACAAGCCCGAAGTTCGCAACAAATTGTAATTCGTAAAATCATGAGAGAAATTTTGAAAGAATTCGCAAAAACATTAAACCATGAGAAGTTCATTACTGGAATGATTTATTCAGAATTTACTAATCAAGTCGTAAGAATAGCTAAAACCATTTATCCGCTATCGAACTGCTCAATCATTAAATGTAAATTGATAAGCGTTCCAGAGGGGGGAGAAGATACGGTATACATAACTAAAGATGAAGACTTTGAATTAGTCGAAGTTGATATCAAACGATCTCGAAAAAGCGATATAAAAAGAACAGAGCGAATAAATGTAAAGAAGCTTACTAAGAATAAAACATCTAAGAGGAATATAACACCTACGAAACCAGAATCTCCCACAAATGATATTTCAAGTGATTCGGAAGAAACTAAAGAAAAAGTCTCTGAATAATCGACACAATAATAACATTTAGTCTAATTTTTAGGATTTTTAAACCCAATTATATCATGTTTTTCTAGGTTTTTTTATTATCCCATTTTCATCTTGGTAGTATAAAGTATATGACGGAATATCTTCGTTTACAATTGTTTGAGCGCCTATTATAGAATCTCGCCCGATTTTTTTACCACACATTATGCTGGAATTAATTCCCGTTTGTGAGTTAGATCCGATAATAGCACCTAATTTTCTCCTCCCTGAATTGACGGATTTTTCATTGATAATCATCGAAATACTCTTATTATCAAATCTTAGATTAGATATTTTCGTACCTGCGCCGAGATTAACGTTCTCACATATTATCGAATCGCCTATATAATTAAAATGAGGAATAGAGGTATTTGAGAAAATTAACGAATTCTTAACCTCAGACATTCCGATGTGACAATCATTACCGATGTAGGTGTATGGTCGTATGTATGCATTTGGACCAATTAAGGATTTTTCTCCAATATAACAAGGCCCTTGAATGTAAGAACCAGATTTGACTAAGGTATTTTTGCCGATGAAAACATTACCTGACACATTTACATTTTCTTCAAGTTTTCCTTGCAAACTGGATTTTATTCTTTTTAAAATAAATTCATTTGCTTCTAAAAGGTGCCAAGGTAATCCTATATCACTCCAGAATAAATCTTTTATAACATACCCTTTAATTTTACCCTTTAGCTGGTTAATCAGGATTTGCATTGAATCAGTAAACTCATATTCATTTCGTATTGATAAATCTGTTAATTCTATTGCTTTGAATATTAAAGGATTAAAGATGAATATTCCAGCATTCGCTAGATTTCCAAGATTTAAATCTACGGAAGGTTTTTCAGTTATTTTTTCAACATAGGCTTCTTTGTTCAATGAAACAATTCCATATTCTTGTGGATTGTTTACTTCAAATAATGAAATCAATCCTTCGCATCTACTTTTCTTGTAAATCTCTAAAACTTCTTTAAATACTTGTGGATCTGTTAATAAATCACCATACATTAGGAAGAAGTCATCGTCTCCTACGAAATCTTTAGCAAAACTAACCGCGTGAGCAGTCCCTAAGTGTTCTAATTGCGTAGCATATTTGATCTTAACATTAAATTTAGATAGCCCATTACCAAAATAATTCTTGATAATTTCTTCTTTATATCCAACGATTATTAAAATTTCCTGAACTCCGATATCTCTTAAGTTTAATAAAGCATGTTCTAATAACGGTTTACCTCCAATAGGAATCATTGGTTTTGGAACCGTAGATGTGATGGGATCAAGCCGTGTACCCTTTCCTGCTGCTAAAATAACAGCCTTCATATGGATAAGAAAGAAGCATTTTATTTAGGAATTATTGATCAAATTGAAGGATCATATTATCGAGATAAGTTTTTAAAAATCTATATGGTTTTAAATCCCCCATAAAATCATTCTCTAAAATTTGTTCCTGCGAGATATTATCTACCAATTGTTTAAAAATTTCTTTGATTTTAACAAAATCCCCTGAAGCAATGAAATCTAAGGAGTAATCGTTAATATTACTATAGAGAATTATTTTTTTGCATCCATTATCCCCTAAATCATCAAAATGAACTTCTTTTATGTTAGTTTTAGCCCTAATTTGAGTATTCATTGCTATCGTGGCTAAATTAGCTGAAATATTAGAACTAAGTAATTCTATGTTTTCATTCGTAACTTCTCTGTGGAAGTTGTGTAGAAGCGTTTTGTCGTATAATTGTGAAATAATTGGCAATCCTTGAGAAGAAATTCCGCAATAAATTACTTTATTTTCCGAATCAGAACATTGTAACTCTATATCTTCGTCTTCCAATGGCTCTCGATATTTATCCCATAAATAAGCAGTAATAAGTTTGATAATTTTTGAAAATTCAGAATTTTTCGAGCCTTTTTGAATAATTTCCACCGTTTCATAGTTCGCTGTAACTTTTTCGTAATACTCTGCCATGAGATTAGATATTTCTTCAGAATTTGAAAGGAAATCACCTGTAATACAATAAAATAGGTTTAGATTATTCTCAGTAACAATATGTTTTATTACCATTCGTTCTTTACCGGTCTCTCCTTCGAAATAGATGTTGGTTAAACGCCAGAAATTTTTAGGGTTAAGACTACTAATTAATTTCTTGACGAACAATACGATTTCAAATGCTGGATACTTGTTTTCATTTGAAATATATATGACATCATCATCTAAGATTATAGAGAATCCTGTAATCATTTTCTAAGAAAATAATACTTAAATACTTAAAATATCCCTTTAAGAATCTAATCTAATGAAAAATTTAATTCTTTTCGTTTAAATAAGTTTAAATA
>JAGXNP010000217.1 GCA_019894885.1 Promethearchaeota archaeon
ATTCTCCACTTAAAGGATTCATTTCAACTAATGTCTCTACATTGTAGGACGGAAAAAATTTTTTGCTCAAAGCTCGAATCGCTTTCGTAATATCATTCGCATGTACTACAGATATATGATCCTCAACAGCTAGTCGAATTTCTAAAAATAGAGTCTTACCACTAAATCTAACTTTTAATTCCTCAACACCGTTTACATGATCAAGATTTAATACACTCAGCTTTATTTCCTCAATAATAAGTGAGTTTACTGGGTTTACATCGATTAAATCTTTAATTCCTTCTTTCGAAAGTATGATTGAAGTTATAATTATCAATATGGAAAGAATAATACTAAAATAGGGATCTAAAAATTGAATGCTAAAAAGTAAAGTGATAATAAAATTAATGATAACTATGAGTGCTCTAAGAGAGTCTTGGAACAAATTTAAACCTTGGATTTTAAGGGATAAACTATTCTGTCTCTTTCCTTGCCATATTAATATTCTAGAAAATACTAAATTAATGATAAATGAAATAATTAGAATAAGGAATCCCAAATCGGGATTAATAATTCCATAAGAGCTTGTAAAAATGGTTTGAATTGCTACAAAAATAAGAATACAATATATGTTGATTAAAATAATACCTTGGACCAATCCTCCTAGCGAATCAATTTTGGAATGCCCGTACATATGTTCGAAATCTGGGGGTTTCTGACTAGTGTAAAGAGAATATATCGTAAGAGAAATAAAAAAAATGTCAGTCAGCGTATCCACAGTCTCAGATAAAAAGCTTAAACTACCCGTTATTAGTACTCCTACTGTTTTTAAGATGGATTGAATAAGGATTATACATAAAGCTATAATTCCATATTTTATCTTAATATCCATTATGTTAGTTGAAGTTCGTAGTTTATAAATTAAAGAACCTAAAGAAATCCTTAGAAATAAATTTTTGGTTATAAAAAAGAGGAATAAAAAAGATTTTTTTAAATTTATATATCTCTGGGAATTTTGATTTCTAAATCTGAGATTGGATAAGAGGCACAAGGATGGAAATAGTTGAATTTTTTGTCTCCACCTTTTCTCCAATCAGAAACCGGATTTATATATACTTTGCCATCTATAAGAAGTGATCGACAAAACCCACATTCACCAGATCGGCATTTTGATGGGGGATTTAAATTTGCTCTTTCTAAAGCTATTAAAACAGACTCGGTTGCTATTGCAGGAATTTCCTTCAATAAATTACCGATATGGACTTTAATCTTAAATATTTTTTCAGCAACTTCTTTAGGAAAATCTGGATTGGTTAAAATGTCTTTTACCTCACCGAAAGCTTCTCTTCGAATTCGTTTAACAGGCAATTTAAACTTATTTAACTCCTCTTCAACGAAATTATACATGATTTGTGGTCCACATATGAAAAAAGTACTTGAATTTGCATCACAATATTTTTCAATTATCTCTTTGGTTATAAAGCCCTTTTCACATCCTTCTAATGAAACAACATCACAACTTAATATATAAACAGTTTTTATTTTCGAAGGGTTATTCTTTTCTATTTCTTTGAACTCGTCGTAGAAAATGATATCAGCTTCCTCGGAACTACCGTATAACAAAGTAATTTTCGCATCTAATTTTCCCTCGGCAATTTCTTTTATTATGGAACGGAATGGAGTGATTCCTGATCCCCCCGCGATACCAACAATTTGTTCCAAATCCCGAAGAGGTTCATAAAAAAAGTATCCTTCTGGTCCAGAGCTCTCAACCTTAGTTCCGTTTTTCCAGTTATCCCAAATATATTCGGTTAAAAATCCATGTTCTTCTTTCCTAATTGTAATTTCATAGAATCCTTTTAAAGCATCCGAAGGAGTAGAAGATATTGAATAAGGTCTTGTAATTGCTACACCATTCACTTGAACCTTCAAGCTTAAATACTGACCCGCTCTAAAATATGCCAATTCTTTTGTATTTGAATTGGGATCGGGTGTGAGCTTAAATGTTTTAGTGGAGTTTGTTTCATTTTTGATATCACTGATAACTAAGTATTGTCTTAAGGGATGAAGTCGAACAGCGAGTTTATTCATTGGATCCTTTGTTATCGGCTCATTAGATGCCTTTTCGAACCTCTTTTTTCGGTTTGGGACTAATTTTGTAAACGCAAATAAATCTCTTGTGTTGCTTTTAACAGTAATATCAAATTTCTTATTTTCTTCTTTCATTTTAGCCCACCCTTTTTATGTAAATCTTGTAAAGTTAGTAACGCGGCAGTTTCTCCATCCTTTAAAGAACTACTATATCCATGACACCTTTTACCAAAACCTCCACAAAATTCAAGACCTTCAATATGTTTTTCGTCATTCATCGTCATCAAACGTGGGATAAAAGAATCCCAAGAATCCGGTTCGTATCCATATACTACTCCATTATAAGCTCTGGTAAATCTCGCGATGGTTTGAGGCGTAGCAACTTCAATTTCTTCAATATGTTCCTTTATTGGAGCACCTGTGGTTTTTTCCAAAGTGTTAATAAGGTCTTCTGCGATTCTATTTTTTAATGTGAAATAATCTTTGGGTTTTACATCATCCCATACTCCTGGTAGAAAAGCCGTTGTAATCGAAATAATACAAGTACCTGGAGGTGAGCAGTCTGGGATTGCATTATTTAAACAAATTGTTGCTTGAAGCTTAGGTGTTTCAAGATTGTTTAAAGAATTATAAAGTTCATCAGTATTCATATTGTTATTAATAAAATAACTATAATCCTTGAGTCCCAATTCATCTGCCGTTGCATTTAAACCCATATAAACTACAAAAGTAGAAACTCCATGCCGTCTAGCGTTTATTTCTTTATAAGCAATTTCTGGAACTTCTGATTTAGGATGTATTAATTTGTTATAAGTAAGCGTGGGGGAAGCGTTGCATATTATATGATTCGTTTTAATCTTATCTCCTTTAGAAGTTTCAACTCCGACAACTTTACCATTTTCAACTAATATCTTTTCTACTGTCGTGTTATATTCTATTTTACCACCTAAATCTCTAATCTTTTTATCTAGAGCGGTAGTGTAATCATGAGATCGAAGTTTTGGAATATAAGCACCTTTTAAAATATAACCATAAACCATAGAAGCAAATATCGTAAAATTTAATCTACTAGTTGGAACACCTAAATAAACCCAATATGCGTTAAGAATATCCTTTGCTTTTTCTGGTATATTAAGCGCATTTTGAACATCCTCCACAGAATAAGCAGTAGTTTTAAGAAAGTTTGAATGCTCCTTTAGTAAAATGTTTTGATCTGGGTTTCCTTTTGAATGCCCTATATAGGCAGTTGCCCTTTCAATATCCTGTGCTAGACCAAAAAATTTACTTACCGATTCTCTACTTCCCGGGACTTCTTTTTCAATAGTATCAAGATAAGAATCAATTCCGAAAGGCATTACTACATCAAGATTTTCATTTGGGTCCGTCAAAATTAACCTATACGCCTCAGGAACTTCTACGAACTCTGAATCTAGTTCATATTTTTCTAACAATCTTCTAGTACCACCTTTATTTGATGAAGGTCCCCAATCATACAGTTCGTGTAGTGAAGTTTCAAACTCAAACCTTCCTCTTACAAAACTAGAAGCAAACCCCCCAGGTAAGTTATGTTGTTCTAAAAGCAGTACGTTAGCACCTCTCATTGCTAATTCTGCGGTAGCTATTAAACCCCCGTTACCAGCTCCAATAACGACAGCATCATATGAGTTTTCAATTCTTTGTTCTTTATTCTCACTCATAATCTCTTTCTCTTTTTTATTTTTTTTTAATATTATTATATCATAATTCTTGATTTATTTTGAATTTGATAACTTTTTATTATTGATTAAGAAATACCTTAAATTCCCTTAATTCGCACTTCCGTAAAGAAAAGTCTTGTTGTTCTCACCAAATATACGGGAAAATGAACATTTATTGGAAACTGAAGGTTTTACTCGTACTCTCTATATTCCTCAAGAAGAATTGATTCAAATCGCGTCTAAATTCAAAATACATAAGATGAAAACTATTTAGTTCTTTTAATTGAAAAATTTTAATAAAATCAAAATTAATCATTAAATAAGCTAATTTTTAGTGAAGTTACTTATGCAAATATTAGATGTAGAAAAAGAACTTGAGAATTTTAAAGATCAGCTAAATCTGCTAGCCATGATCTTTGATACTCGCAGAAAAATGCGTAGAGAGATTTATAATGAAAAAACAGGTTTTATTTTCAATGCAAAATATCAATTCACAACTAAGGATGATGCATTTAATGTCTACGTAATTTTTAAAGATGGAAAGATGACTGTCACTGATGGAAAAATTGATGATCCAAATATTACAATATACTATAAAGATAAAGAGACTTTGGCTAACCTTTATAGCAAGAGCGCTGAAGAATCCCTTGATTACCTTTTGACAAATGAAATGGGATATATTGGAA
>JAGXNP010000218.1 GCA_019894885.1 Promethearchaeota archaeon
GTAGTTACTTGGCTGATTTCTAATCGATTGAGAATCTTCAATAATTCTTCACTTAGCGTGTTTACAACCCGAGTAGAAAAAATATTTCTCAAATCTTCAAAAGAGCCTAAGATTTGATCTGAAATACCTTTTACCTTTTCTTCAGCATATGAAACATTTTTGCTGAACAGTTCAGTGACATTTGAGAAAGTTTCTTCTAAATTCTCTCCTGTTTTCAAAGATGAGGCAGTGATTTCAGTAATATTTTCAGTAATATCTCTCATGATATCCCTAATTTTTGAAATAAGTTTAGTATTAAATCCATCTACGATTATTTGCATTCGTGAGTTTAATACGTTATCAATTATCTGATGAACAGTTTTACTGATGACTCCTAAGTGGAGTTCTTGTAGATTATTGCCTATTAAGATCTTCATATCTTCAAATTGCTCTTCAATATCTTTGATTTGCTCTTCTATAATTACCTTGGTATCATCTTCAAGGTTAGAAATTACTTCATTAATTTTTCTTATTTCCCCGATAACTTTAATTGCTTTATCAACTTCAACTTTCTGAATCTCCATTTGACTTTCAATTCTATCCTTCAATTTTCTAATGAACTCTGTGTAATCATTTAATTCATTGATACCTTTACTCTTTGCTTCTAACTGCGAAAAAGATTCATTTAATTGAGCAGGAGCTCGTTCCTTAATATCCGTGATATATTCATTAAAGTTTGATAATTGTTTAATTAAAGCAGCATATGGCGGTAAGGGGGCATAATGTGGAGTGGCTCCAACAATTTCCTTGTATAATCCTTTTTCCACGAATTTATCAGCAATCTTCTTACTTTCATCCTTATCCTTGTTAATAAGAATTGATATTTCCCCTAATGAAACCGCATCTCGACCAGTCGTTAAGAAATATAAATCAATCTCCTCTTCAGTAAGGTAAATATCACTCAAAACTTGATAAGTTAATTCCTTCGAATAAGAAACATCCTTGTCAATTATATCTTCAATATTAAATTCTTGTAGTTCCAAGTTTTTGTCCAAGTAAATTATTAATTTATGAGGAGAAGTTCCATGGATTGACTCTTTTACCAGCGGAAAATGTGTTGCATTCTGATATTCTGCTAGCGTAACAACAAACTTCACATCAGTTAAACACAACTTGCATTTAATTGAAACTTGTTTCTCCGATTTTCCTTGAAATAGAAAGGCCATCTAATTTATTCATCTCTTTCTTCTTTTTTCTTGTATTCTTGTATTTTATTTTAATACGTCTTATTAAGAAATAGTATATCTATTAAATAAAATAATTTTACATTTTAGTTAATTATTATATTTGATAAATATGAATATTTGATTCATGTTTTATTAAACTAAGATTTTAATACTAGGTTTGTGTTCTTCTTACTAATTATTTGTAGTTATTTAATTACAGATAAATTTGGCGTGATTTTAATTTGTCAATGAACAAAAAGCAATTGTTTGATAGTTTATTTAATAATTTTCTGAATCAAAACACAGAAGTCGAAGCGATCATTGTATCAGATGTGGATGGTTTCGTGATTGCGGGTGAAAAAAGAATGGAAATTGATATAGAAATTGTTTCTTTTCTGACAGCAGTTATACATCCCTTAATTGGAAGAGTAAGAGAAGAATTTTCGTTCAAAAAGTTTGGAACGGCCAGCATCGATACGGAAGAACATCGATTGCTTTTTGTGTTGATAAATGAAGAAACCACATTAAGTTTAATAATACAAAGCATGAGTTCTGTAGATAGTATCGCACCGTATGCCTACTTTCTTGCTGAAAAAACGGCTCAAATTCTTGATGCTTCTGAAACAGGATTAATTCAGATTTCTATTCCTGATTTTAAATTTGGTGGGGAAATGTGTAGTGATATGGGGAGAATTAAAAACCAACTTTACCAATCCAAGATCGAGCAAGGAGGTGTTTATCGTTTTAAATTCATAGTAATTGGAGATCATGAAGTTGGAAAGACTTCGATCGTAAGAAGATTTGTTGAAGGAAACTTTTTAGAAAAATACCGAGCGACCATAGGATTGAACATTCTCTCACATGATTTTAATGCATTTGGAAATAAAATCAATATCATGTTGTGGGACATTGGTGCGCAAAAATATTTCAAGAGATATCGAAAAACTTATTACAGCGGGGCTCAAGCTGCTTTTATCGTGTTTGATTTAACTAATAGGGAATCTTTTGAAAACGTTACTTATTGGCATAATGAATTAAAAGAATTTATAGAAAACAGGGATTTACCAATCATAATTATCGGAAACAAAACAGATATTACAGAACAGAGAGTCATTAATCACGAAGAAGGCGTTCAGCTTGCCAGTGACCTTTCAAAATTAACTGAAATGTCGGAAAGCACGGCAATGTCAGATTATTCTGATCTTTCATCTATTGAAAACGGGTCTCAAACCAAAATTTCATACATCGAAACGAGTGCTAAAACTGGTAATCGAATCCAGGATGCTTTCAACTTAATTTCATATCATTTCATTCTAAGATGCGAAGAAAAGGAGGAGTCAAGATTGAAGGGAAAAATTTTAGATGAGATTAACTCGATTCTTGAAACTAACAATGAATTAACTTTAACATTTTTAAATCAAAATGAGTTATGGAATCCCACACTGCAAATTTTAACCAAAATTGACGAACTTGGGAAACCTTCATCTATAAAGGATAAAAAGAAGGAAAAGCGATTTGAATATGACAATGGTCTAATTTTAAAGAATTTTATTTATGAATCTTATAAAACATCCGATTCTGATGGGGTCTTATGCCTTTTTGATGCAAGGGATAAAGAAAGGATTCCTACTGCTTGGATTGATATTTTATCAGATATTATAAAAGACTTAAACAAGAATAAAGTCCTATCTGTTGGAATTAGGGTTTCTAATGATGAAAATTGGTCTAAATTGATCGAAAGCTTTAATTTAGAAGAAGAAGCAGAAAATAAATTGATATCATTGTTATTCTTCAGGATTATGGAAGATAATATAATTGATGTATATGAGCAATTATCAGTAACATTAAATACGATTAAAAATCTAAGTTTCAACTACTAATCAGTAAAAGAATTAGAAATAATGTATTTAGATTTCAATTTTTTCAGGATAGGCAACTTCTAATAGATCTAACGCTTTCTTAGCAACTTCAAAAGGAATTTTCTTCTTGATGTCTTCGCTATGATATGCATCCTTTATGTTATTCAACAAATATTCTGGAAAAAAGATAATCGGTTGAATATCAGTCAACAATAGTAACCACGGTCTTTCCTTTTGATCTTTAATTTCGATAACGATCTGATTTTGGATAAGTTCATCCAATATTAATTCAGTATCAGCGAATTCTGAAAAGACGTTAGGAATTTTATCTCTTGGATAATATTTATTTCGCAACATCGCAAAGAGATCATATATATCCGGGTTGAGTAAAATGGATGAAACTTTCTTTTTCTCTTCTACAGTTTGTGTTTTTGGGTCATATTCCGAGAAAAAATCTACTACTTTAGCTTCATATTTCGAATAAAGCTCGTGTTTCGATTCTTTCAAGTGATCTAACAGTTCATAGTTGGGTACCCTAATTATCTCAATATCTTTTGTTAAAAACAAATATTCCCCTTGATTTTGAATCAATCCTGTTCTTTTATCTCTTTTTCCTTTAATCCAATCGCGGCGGATAAGGTTTAGCTCGAGAAAAGGTTCAAGTAACACATCTAAATTAGGATTTTCTCTTATCCGTTCAACTATTTCTCTTACCTCTTTTTTAGGTTTAGGAAATTCTCGTAATGTTTTTAAAATTTCTAAACGTTCATAACTATTAAATATTAAAGCTGATTTTTGGATTTTATCAAGATTAGTCAAGCGTTTGATTTGAAATGCTGCATATTTTAATTCTGTTTCAATATTATTATGAATTTTGCTGATTAAGGAGATTTGATTTGTTTTTTTGGCAGTTTCAAAGGTTTCGAATAAATAATCCATTTTTCTTGCTAAACTTTTAATTATATCTTCATAGGCCCCAAGATCCTCATCTAGAGTAAAAATTAATATCGTTAGATATTGCGTTTCACTTTCAGCTTGAATGAAATAGGAGCTTACTTGAAAAGAGGTCTCTTTTAATCTCCCCTCGTAATAGTTGCTAAAACCCCCTGTTATTTCACGGATGCTAGTAGTGTGATGATATAAAATCGAAAATAAGTCACTTGTCGCAATCAGTTCAGAAAGATTTCCGTTCGTGAACTGTTTATTCTCAAAAGAAAATACAATTGGTTTAAAATCTGGTTTCACTTCTCCGGTCGGTTTCTGAATCAAAACAAATTCAAAAGTTAAAATTGCTTCAATCATGATTTCAAGTTTTCTGTTTTAATAAATATAAAAGAAGTAGTATTTAATCTTTTTCCCATATTATATTAAAAA
>JAGXNP010000219.1 GCA_019894885.1 Promethearchaeota archaeon
TACTTCCCGTAGTAATTGTTATCCACCAAACTATTACAAATTGCGTGATTGATGACCCTAAAATTGAAAATAGCTGCCCTGTCCAAAAAAAGATATAACTTTTGAATGTTTGTTGATTTGCTAAATTTTCTGTAAATTAATTCACCTTATAATATATTTAATTATAAGCATATCCCATGAGAGTTATTATTTGCGGTGTTTCCAGAGACAGATTTGTCAATTCTTCTTTAGAAATTCTAAGGTGTCCTTGAGCACTTGCACCCTATTAGACATTGAAAGATTATGTCCATAACCTTTATAAAGAATCAATTCTGAATTTGATATTCCCTCTGCGGTTGTGCGAACATCATCTGCTGTATAACCAACATCTAATTCTCCACTCAATATCAGGGTAGGAGCTTTAATTTCAGATAGTCTGTCCTTGAAATTCATCTCGCGATCGGCTCGCACTTCAACCAACAAATCGTTTGGATATTTTACTTTCCCAAGCATCAGCTTTCCTATTAATCTCACGAAGAATCTGATGAAAACTCCCTTAAATCCAGATGGAAATAACATTTCCATTATTGCTGCCATAGATTTTCCATATTTTTCTTTTTGAAAATATTCAGCTGTTTTCCTCTCGATCTCTACTCCTTTTTCACTCAATCGATACGCTGCTGATATGATGACTAATTTTCGAACAGTATCGGGGTGATCAGCGGCTAAAAAATGAGCGATCTGTCCCCCTGTTGATGCTCCAACGACATCAACTGGACCGTTAAATTCCCTTCGGATCATTTCTGCATAATCCTCTGCCATCTTATCCATTAAATAATCATCTGGCAAGTTTGGTCTTCGCCCAACAAGATATACCGTGTAATCTTCCATGAATAGGCTATATGATTTTTTAAATTGATTTAACATAAACCCTGATGGTGGTTCGTGCTCGAATGATAACGCTTCAATACTAAGCAGGATTTTTGGTTCACTTCCTATTTTAGCATATGGTAAACCATCTTCAAAAAAACCAGTTTCTACTGGGTATTTATCCTTAATTTTTAATCCCTCGTCATTTCCATTGTATGGTACATATGAGAAGTTAATTTAACTTTTTATTATTTGTAAATAAAAGTCTAATATTATGTGAAAAAAGTAGCAAATTGCTCAATTAAGTCCTAGAGAATCCATAACAATAAGCAATTTAAATTCTTGTATTCACTGATTCTAGTTAAACTATTTTTCCTCTTAACTTATAAGATTTTAAATTTTTTTTCGAACAATTTAAAAAAAAGGATAAACATCAAAATTCTTTTACTACAGTAATTCCCATAAATTTAGCTTCCGATTTATTCAAGAGGGATTTGTCTATTGCTTTATTTGTTTCTCTACAATAATAATTCTTTAAATCAATATATAACGCAAATTTAAATAAAAATAATAAATAACTTAAGCAATTTCATTACTTTACATTTTGATCTTAAGATAATTTTTTTAAGAGAAAAATTAGAGTGGGGAAGTATGAATACTGAAATTGATAACCCTGATGTTAAAAAGATATATTATATAAAAAATAAAGAAAAGATAATCAAACAGTTTAATTCCTTAATTAAGGTCGCAAAAAAAGTGGTTTTACCGAAGTATGGTCAGTTAGATGTTGATCTCATTGAAAAACAGGCTCGAATTGAGCTTGAGAACATCCTTTCAAGGCTTCCTTATGTTGGAGGTGATAAGGCCCCTTTTACTCCCTTGATGATCCAATCAGCAGAGACGATTGCGCTTTATAAGGTGATTAAACCACTCAACTTATCTGAGCGAGAAATAGGAAAACTTATTTACGAAATCGCTGAGAGTTATGCCCAATCTATTTCTCCGGTTAGAAAATGGTTATATCGAAAAGCACTTTTCTCTAAAAAGATGAAAAATTATTGGAAAGAGTGGTTAAAGGAAAGTCAAGAGCGTAAGTATCCTGAAAATTGGATCGGTAATTTTATAGAAGGTGATGGTAAGACTTTCGATTATGGATTTAACTTTACAGAATGTGGTTGGATGAAACTCATACATAATGAGGGTGCTGAAGTTATTGCTCCGTATGCATGTTTATGCGATTATGCTAGAATGCAAGCGATTGGTGTAGGATTTAAAAGAACCAAAACCATCGCAACTGGAGCTGATATCTGCGACTTTCGATTTATAAGGAACTATCAAACCCCAAGGGGGTGGCCACCAGAAAACCTTGAAGAAAACAAACCTCTTATATAAAAGATGAATTTACAGAAAAGTAAAAAGTATTAAAATCATTTCCTATAGAAGGATTTCAAGCAAATTTTTTAAGCAAAAGAGTTATTTCATACACTAACTAAAGAAAAATCTAAGTAAAGAGATTAAGGAAAAAAAATGACAATTTTAGACAGGAAAAAAATCAGACCCGATATTCTCAAAATTCAGGATGATTCGTTTAAAGAACAAATGAAATTTGTCTTTCAATTTATGGAACTCGAAGAGAACAAGCGATTTAATTTTCAGAAAATCTACAAGAAACTTCTAGATTTAAATGAACTTTTCTTTAAAAAAAAAGCTGGAATGGTTGAGCTCTATAATAAATTTACTAATGAGAAAGGGACTTTATTAAAAGATTATTACGTTATGCATTTGAACATTCCGTTATACAAGAATTAGAAAATAATCCCATTCCGAAGGAAATTGAGATCAAATCTAAAATACTTGATAAAATCCCTGCTGAGTGGGTTATACCCTCAAATTCAATAAAAGATCGAGTGGTATTATATCTTCACGGGGGTGGATGGATACTTGGTTCTCCTTTAACCTGTCGGAGGGTAACTTCTGCTATAGCTAAAGCTACAAGTATTAAAATTCTTAGTATTGATTATCGTCTTGCCCCAGAACATCCATTCCCCATACCTTTAGAAGACTGTGTTAACGCGTACAAGTGGTTATTATCAAATGGATTTAAAAATGACCACATAATCATCGCTGGAGATTCTGCTGGAGGAAATTTAACCCTAACCACCCTTTTAAAATTAAGAGATCAAGGAATTGATTTGCCTGCTGGAGCGATTTGCCTATCTCCTGCGACAGACTGTACTTTAGCTGATGAGTCCTATTTTAAAAATGCTGAAACCGATCCCATATTGGCAGATATCGGAATTTTTTGGTGGATAGTAGCATATATTGCTGGAGATGACCCTAGCAATCCATACATATCGCCATTGTTCGGAGATTTAAAGGGACTACCTCCAATATTAATACAAGCAAGCACATGTGAAATGCTTTATAGTGATGCTACTCGCTTTGTTGAAAAAGCTAAGAAGGCAGGAGTAACCGCAATCTTACAATCATGGGATGATATGACACATGTCTTTCAAGAGTTGCAAAATGAACGAATTCCGGAAGCTAAAGACGCCATTAGTAAGATAGCTGATTTCACTAACCATCTATTCAACAGTTAAATCTCTCAAGATTTTATAAATATTTCTGTTACAAAATCCTATAGAAAACACCCTTTTATTTCATTCCATTATCGCTAATTATTATAACCTGTTGTTCACACAGAATTTTCTAAAATCTTTTTCAAATTTTCTCCTTCTTCAATCATGTGTTGGGATATTTGTTGTATTTTCTTTTTAACTATTTTCGAAAGGATTTTGCCCATATGAAAGTCTAGTGTTGCTGTGAAAATGCTCCCATTTTCAGATGGTTTAATTTCAAAAGAACCACCAGCTAATATAAGTTTTAAAGATCCTACGGTCTTAAATCTATATAATCTGTTTGGAATAAGTTCAGTAAACTTAGATTTCATCTTTAAAAACTCTCCATCAATATCTTCTTCAGCATACAAAATGGAACCAACTTCACTAACGGTCTCTGTTTCCCAATTAGCCCTTATGTGAGAAGGATGCCATTCAAGGTAATTTTCTGCAATATGTAAGAACCAATCCCAAACGATTTCGGGTGAGACATTTATTTCGATAGATTCCCTAAGTGTTTTCATGTTATATCACTTCTTAAATATTTAATAATACGCCTTTTTAAATTGTAAAAAGATAGTATCCTAATATTTTCTTAGTTTTAATATTATTCGCAGATTTATTCCACTATGTTGTATTATCCCTCTTTTTAGAAGACCAATTTAACAAAAGAGTTGATGTAATTTCGAAACTCTCTTTAAAGAAGGAATTAAGAGAAAGAATTCTTCAAGAAGTAATAAATGTTTAAAAATTTTACCAGTTACTTGAATGAAATTAGAGGAGCAATCAATAGCATATAAATATTTTCCTTTAGATACATTTCAAGCTATTATGAAACAATCCAATTAACATTTTTGTCAATTGGGTTTAGCGTTGATATAACAATAATAAGTATATTTTCTCATTTCATAAGTGCTCTTTTTCGGGTATTTTGACTAAAATAAGGAAGACATTTGAATTATTAATAA
>JAGXNP010000021.1:0-21203 GCA_019894885.1 Promethearchaeota archaeon
AGAAAACAGGGATATCCATGCGATTTCCTTAAATATTCCTTACATTTTTTTCAAATTTTTCTTTGATTTTTTTAATTAATCTTTAATTTTAATTTATTTGCTATTTTCTGCTTATCTAATTTCTTTTAGTTTTATAATTTCATATTATGTGAATATTATTTTCATTTTTGAAAGATAATCTGCCTTTTCTAATTAGTATAAATCGTGGTTAGAAAGGGTTAATTTTGTTAACAACTAAGAAGAAGATATGTTTAATAGGGGAACAGTCTGTTGGAAAATCATCGCTTTTATCTTTGTTGCAGGGGAGAGAGGTCCAAAAAGAAAGAGTTCCTACGGTGGGATTAGAAGTAGAGGATTCTATCTTAAACGGTCAAAATTGCTCAGTTTGGGATTTGGGAGGTCAGAGTAGGTTTAAGTTTATGTGGCAGGATTTTCTCAGGGGGGCCGGTTTAGCAGTTATCGTGTGTGATTCTACTGAAAACAATGTAGAGAAAACAAAGGAGATCTATGATAGATTTGAACGTAGTTTAGGAACTAAAATCATAGCAATCGCAAATAAGCAAGATATACCTGGTGCTTTAAGCGCTAAAGAAATCCAGAAAAAATTAGGTGGTCTTAAAACGTACGGAATGTCAGCTATTAGACCGGAGTTACAACAGAGGATGAGAGAAATATTAGAGTATGAGATTAATACCAACTAATACTCTTTTATTAATGTTTTTATAAAGCTTTACCTATTATGTGTGCCAAGCGTACGGGTTCTGGGATTTTGGAATCGATACATACTTTTTGAAATAAAGAATTAACATCTGTATATGAAATTCCTTTAGAATGAAAAAACACTTTCGAAAGACCTCCCGCTGTTTCAATTACAGTTTCATATAAATTACCTGCATTTACAATTTTTCGTAATTTAGCTATGTTATTTTGAGGGAATTTTTTAAAGATCGCATTTTTAACAGCATTAAGATCCACTTCTTTTTCAGTTACAGCAATTATTGGTTTATTTGTGGCATTGTGAATTTCTTCTAAATCTATTATGTTAAAACCACCAAAAGTAATAGTATCTGTAAGGACGAATTGCACATGTTTTTCATTTTGCCTTATAAGCTCGATTAAGACATTCGTAGCATCATCTCCATCAATAGAGATTTCTTTTTTGACCATGCCAACCATTCTCGTGCCTTGGCAAACTATTCCAATTAAATCTGTCGTGTGTGATTCAGAAAAAAACTTAAAATTCGCATCGTCAAATCCAATTGTTATTGGGAAATCCTTCATGCTCAGCTCTCGGGAAGAAATTTTTTAATGTGTAACAAGAGTGTAGTAAAAGCATTCGTTGCGTTTTGAATTTCCTCGCTTCTAATGTATAGATCACCACTTAAAGAATCAACGAGAAAATTAACTATATCCTCTATCGTCATTTTATCATAGAACCATATGTAAGCAATAAGTGCCTCAACGGTGTCAGCGAGGTCGTGCGCGTCTGCCCTGCTTTTTGAAAATTTTTTCATATCTGCCTTTTTTAAGGCTTCTGCCAAAATTTTTTTACTTACTTTTAATCCCGTTCTTATGTTCTTATTGTTTTTATTAGCTTTAGTTAAAAAAATAGATTTAGCTATTGAGTAAGTAAGATTAACTACGCCGTCTCCAATTTTTGCTAGCCCTTTATCAGTCCCTATCGACTTACAAGTTAGAATGGAATTTATATCCTTTAATAAAAAATCAAACGGCATTAAGAATAGAAGATCAGTAATTTCTTATAAAGTTTTCATACAAATACAAAAAAGAGAGGTTTACATGAGTTTTTTAAACAATTTTTCGACTTTTCCGACTTCTGCTCTCAAGGTTTCTATCGTATTATAAAGAATTTTTTTTATCTCATAGCCATCTTCCAACCTAATGAAGATTTCTGGAGGATCAATTATAGTAATTTTATACGCTGCTGAATTTACACCTTCCGTTTCTAATAGGAGTTGTACAAAAATGTTACAAAATCCGTGCGATTGACCCTCTACGGATAAAGTATAATCATCGTCTCTAAAACCCTTTTTCAAGGCTAATTTTAGATATTTATAATCTGGTAGTTCTGGTTCGGGTTCAATTTCAAAATCTTCTTCTTCTTCATCTTCGTCCTCATCATCAACTACATCTATAGAGACTGATTCTTTTTTTGTTTTTGAATCCTCTGATAAATCTGGATAGTGGCTTTCTATCTCTTCATCATCAAATGGGTCTTCATCATCAGTATCTAAATCTTCTTTTTTCGGTTCATTTTTTTTTTTTGCCACAATAATCCACCAAAACTAAGTTCTCTAATCTTTAATTAAATAAATGTTTTTTGGTTTTAAAACAATAACAAGATAAGCATCTTTATAAATATTGGTTAGCTAGCTCTCTTATTCTTTCACTTGCTAAATATTGAAGATCTCTGGGTCCAACTAATGTGATTTTAATTGCTTTTCCTTCCACTTTACAATTTAGATTGAGATAATTTATTTTTTTTTGAACCTCTTCAAGAAATTTAACAATATTCGCTAACTCTCCGCTTGAATTATAGAAATTAATAACTTTTTTTCCTCCACGGCTACCCAAAATAAATCCTCTTTTTAGTTATTTTTATTAATCTAAACATGTATTAAAAAGCAGTTAACCGATTCAGTATCTTAGACTTTCAGAAACGCTCCCATAATCGCTAGCTAATTTCCTATTTTCATCATTTCCACATCGTGAACACTTTAACTTATTTTGTCCTATTTTATCAAGAGGTGTTCCACATATGCTACAATCAGCATGGACAACACCTAGATCATTACCTACAGTGCTTAAGCTATATTCATTTTGTTCTTGCTTAATAACTTTAGCTCTGACAATATCGGTAATTTGAAATGCATCCGCGATTTTTTCAATAAATTTATGGGAGATATGGGATACATGGATATTGCCAAAATAAGAACTATTAAAGTGAATTTTATTATTGATCGTAGCAAAACTAATACCAACGGAATAAAGTCTTAGAAATTGAATTGTTCCAATTATCGTATCGTTGATTTTTATCGTTTTTCGATCTTCGTCTTGGTGACTTTTAATCTCTATAGCTCTTCGTTCTTCATCGATACTGACTATTCCTGCTTTAGTAGCAAAAATTTGACCATCTCTTATGTAAGTAGACCTTTTATCAGGTAAATATTCTTCCACAACGCCTAAATATTGACCTGTAAGAACTATTTCATTATTTTTCGCAGATTCTTTCATAAATTTCAACAAAAATCTTTTAATTTCTCTATATAATTATTATTAATTAAAATAATTAAATTTTTTCATAATTTTTCATAAAATAAATTATGGAGAACAGATTTTAGGCGATTACGATAAACAAGAGAGATTTGATATCTTTACTTCAGCAAACTGAAGGATTTTCGAATCCTAATATTAAGTTAGAACAATATTGCATTGATGCAAAGAGTGCTGTCGACATTGTTTTCTTCGCAGGAGTCGAATTTAACGATATTAAAAATCGCCTGATTTTGGATTTAGGAGCTGGAACTGGAAGATTATCAATAGCGTGCGCGTATCTCCAAGCAAATTATGTATTAAGTGTGGACATAGATTTCAGTGCTTTAAGGATACTAAAAAATAATATCAGTAAATATGGTTTAGAGGCTATTATCTCCCCTATTTGTTCTGATATAAATCACTTTGAACTTTTTCGAAATGCAACTCCCGAGGGTTTCTTTATCACTACTATTATGAATCCTCCTTTTGGAGTCCAAAAAAAAACTGCTGATCGTTCTTTTTTAGCGAAAGCGTTTAGCATCTCACATGTTGTATATTCGATACATCTCGCAAATCCAAATGTACACCAATTTATCTCGAGATATATAAAAAAATATAATTGGGCGATCGATTATGTATTTCCTTATCATTTGAAACTTAATAAGACATACAAATTTCACAAACAGAAAACTAAATCAATTAGTGTAAATATTTACAGATTTAAAAGAAAAATAGAAAATTAAGAATAATTACATATAATACTTCCAGGAATCAAAGCTTTTGGGATATTTTGCTTTAGGTCCTAATGCTTCTTCTATTCGGAGTAGTTGATTAAATTTGCTCGTTCTATCACTCCGAGATGTGGCACCTGATTTCATTTGTCCCGTACAAAGACCTGTAGCTAAATCAGCAATAAAATTATCTTCAGTTTCCCCAGAACGGTGCGATACCATTACATTGAAACCATTATTAAATGCCATTTTAGCCGCTTTTATTGCTTCTGTTAGAGATCCTATTTGATTAACTTTAAGTAATAGCGCACTACCTGCTTTTTCATCTATCGCTTTTTTCAATATTTTTATATTCGTAACAGTAAGATCGTCGTCGACAATTTGGATCGATCTATCAACCTTAGCTGTTAAGTTTGTAAAAGATCTAAAATCTTTCTCATCAAATGGATCTTCAATGGATTTAAATGGGTATTCGTGCAATAAATTCAAGTAATACTCCATTAATTCCTCATTTGTGAGCTTTTTCCCGTCAATATTATAAATTCCATCTTCGTAAAATTCACTTGCTGCTGCGTCCATTCCAAGTACGAAATCGGTACCCATCAAAAAACCCGCCGCTTCGATAGCTTCTATGATTATATCTACCGCTTCAGCAGTTGTTGATAAATTTGGAGCGAATCCCCCTTCATCTCCTACATTAATTGCGGAAGGGCCATAATTCTGTTTCAGTAGTTTCTTTAAGGTTTGATAAACTTCCACGACATTTTGTATTGCTTTTGAGAATGAATCAGCACCTATAGGTAATACCATAAATTCTTGTATAGCTAGGTCATTTCCAGCGTGTTCTCCCCCGTTAATTATATTACAAGATGGTAAAGGTAATAAGAAGTCTTCCCTTGATTTTCCATATGCTAATTCGTAGAGATATTGATATAATGGTTTTTCAGATAGAAGTGCAGCTAACTTTGAAACAGCTAAAGACACTGAAAGTATTGCATTAGCACCTAAGTTGCTTTTGTTTTCTGTGCCATCAATTGCAATCATCTCCTCGTCGATATTAGTTTGTTCTCGAACATCAAAACCTTGTAGTTTATTGCTTAAAATAGTGTTAACTTTTGATACTGCATTAGTAACGTGTTTACCCAAGAAAGCATCTCCTCCGTCTCGTAATTCTAAAGCTTCCTTAACTCCCGTTGATGCTCCTGAAGGAACTGCAGCCCTTGCATATACTTTTCCCGCAAATACGTCAGACTCGACAGTAGGATTTCCCCGTGAATCTAAAATCCATCGAGATTTGATTTTCGTGATTTTATAATCTGTCATTTTAACGTTTCTTTGTCCATTTTTTAAAGTTGTATAATAATAATAAATAAAGAAACTTTAATTCTTAATAGTATTTTTTTTATTTATTACTAGTAAATCTACTTATATTTGGTGTTAGATTGTCAGCTGAAAACAAACCATGGGTGGAAAAATACAGACCTCGCTTATTAGATGATGTGGTTAACCAAGCAGGAATTATTAAACGACTTAAGCAATTCGTAAAGGATAAATCAATGCCGCACCTTATATTCGCTGGTCCCGCCGGTACTGGTAAAACGACTTCTGCGTTAGCTATGGTCAGAGATTTATACGGTAATAAAAAGGCAATTAATACTACATTTCTAGAACTGAATGCAAGTGATGCCAGAGGTATAGATATTATAAGAACATATATCAAGGATTTTGCCAAAGCTAAACCTCCTTCCGATATATCCTTTAAAATTCTTATCTTAGATGAGGCAGATAATATGACAGCACCTGCCCAACAAGCTTTAAGGAGAACAATGGAAAAATATACGCGCAACTGTAGGATGATATTAATTTGCAACTATTCTAACAAAATTATTCCACCTATTCAATCTAGATGCGTGGTTTTCCGCTTTTCCTCTTTGAGTAACGAAGATATTAAAAGCCGTGTCAAATTCGTTGCAAACAAAGAAGATATAAGCGTTAGTTCTGATGGTTTAAACGCTTTAGTTGATGTGTCTAAGGGAGATTGTCGCAGAGCTATAAATTATCTGCAATCATGCGGAACAATCTCTAAAAATATTGATCAAGATGTGGTATTCCGGGTAGCTGGAGAAGTCCCACAAGAGCGGATCAGAGAAGTTCTTAAAACCGCTCTTAAGGGGCAATTACAATTTTCACTAAAATTGTTAAATGATATAACAAGAGAGTATGGATTGTCAGGTATAAATATTATTAAGAATATACATCGAGAAATTTACGACTTGGATGTGTCGGAAGATATAAAAATAGAGCTAACGAAATTACTTGCGGAGTATGAATACCGATTAAGTCAAGGAGGTACTGAAGAAATTCAATTACAAGCCCTTCTCGCAAATATTGTTATGCTGCATGAGACTGAATAATTTCTGTTTGGTCGAAAATTTTATCTCCTGTTTCAGAAAGAAATTAATCATTCTCTCTTTTGATTTGGCATCAAATGTGAATTGTAGATTTTTTCCATAATTAATATCCCATAATATTAATCCTAAGGGATCAGCGGGTTGATAGGAGTAGGTTTTGGAGGGATTAAATAAATTTAAAAACTGTTCATAGTTAATTAACCCTGAGCCAATTTCAAAAATCTTAGCAACCATTCTTCTAATTTGCTGTCTTAAAAAAGCCCTACTCTTGAAATCGAAAATTAGGAAATCACCGTCTAATCTCAAAGATGCTAACATAATGTCTCTGATAGTTTTTTCATTATCTTTCTCTTGTTTGGAAAAGTTACTAAAATCGTGTCTTCCTTCAAATGTTTTACATGCTCTAATCATTTCGTTTAGATTATTTGAGGTCATATTTCTACGAAAGATAAATGAATAGGGAACTATATACTTGTAATGTCTATACAGTGCATTGTATCTTGAGAAAAAATCTCTTGGTACTTCGGAATACCCCCAGATTCCAATATTTTTTGGGAGAGCTGTATTGATCTCCATTAAAATAGGTTTTTTTTCAGTAATAAAAGAAAAAGTAGATCCTCGGGCTGAAACGTACTTATCGGTTCTGCTTGCTACTTCGAAATCCGATTTCTTATCATCGTTTATATATTTTCTCTCCTTTAAGGCGCTCAATAGACATTCTTCAACAGTTAGATAATCGGATTGGCGTTGAGAACCATGATATTTTTTCGATCCAATGTAATAGAATTTAAAGATATACCTCGTTTTTTCCATTCCTATCAATTACAATATTAAAATTTTAATAATTTTATGTATGAAATAATATTTTTATAATAATTGAATTTCGTGTTATAATATCAAGACCAATTAATTTGTTAAAAAACAATCTTTTAATGGTTTAAAATCTTTTAAATTTCATAACTATTATACCGTTAAACAATAATATAAAAGAAAAAATATGTCCTTTATTTACTCTTCTCTAAAGAATCTCAGAGATCGCGCAAGAGCAAGCGTAACAATAAAAACATCTAATTTCGTGTTTTTCTTAGCTCTCTTTTTAGTTGTGTGTTTAGCCATTTTCATAAGACTTTCACCATTATCGCTTGGGAACTACCTCATAAAAGCTTTTGATCCTTGGATACAATACTATAATGCGGAATATTTATCTACACACTCTATTTTCGAGTACTTTAATTGGCACGACTTCAAAAGTTGGTTTCCTGAAGGATATAACCGTGGAAACCTTAGACCTGGACTGACTTTCACTGTAGTAACAATTTATCAAATTGTGAATTCCTTAGGGATTCCAATATCTTTATACGATATTTGTTATTTCTTCCCAGCGATTATGGGAGGTCTGTCTGTTTATGCTATATATCTCGTAGGTAAAGAAACACTCGATAGAAGATGCGGTTTAATCGCTGCATTTTTCTTAGCTTTTAATCCTGGTTTTATGCAACGAACGACGGCAGGATTTTTCGATAATGAAACTATCGGTGTTTTTGCTGCTTTAATGACTTTTTATTTCTTTATTAAGACAGTGAGAACAGGGAAATTCTATCATGCTATTTTAGGAGGAATCTTTTCTGGTTATTTAGCTTTAAGTTGGGGAGGATTTAATTTCGTTTTGTTAATTTTTCCTATTGTGTGTGGTATTATGATTTTAATGAAAAAATACGATTCTAACATCTTAATCGCTTATGCAGGAATAGAAGGAGTTGGAATACTTATCTATTCTTTTAGTATTAAATTCCCATATCATTCTTTCTTTACTAGTATTGAGCTTGGTGCAGTTTTTTATTTTACTATTTTTCTTGTGATATTTCATATTTTATATACAAATAGGAACAATTATTCTCGTCTATATGATGGTATTATAAACACCATAAAGTGGGGAATAATCCCCGTAGTCGCTATATTTGGCGTTATTATATGGGTTGCACCAAATATAATTCCTTTTGGATTTGGACAACGATTAGTAAGTGTATTAAGTCCTTTAGTTAGAGATTCTTTGAACATTGTAGCTTCCGTAGCTGAACACATGCCAAGTTCATGGAGTGTGTTTTACTATAATACTTTGATTCCTCTGACTCTTTTACCTCTTGGATTATTTTTCTTATTTAAACGAGGTAATGTCGCCGATATTTTACTACTCACTTTTTTAATTTTAATATTTTATTTTACCGGGAGTATGATTCGAATAATATTACTTTTTGCCCCAGCAGCATGTTTAGTAGGCGCTTATGGTCTAATTAATGTGCTAAAGATCTTTGGTAGCTTTTATGGTGAAAAGAGAATGGGAATAAGCAGAAAACGAAAACGACAAGTAAAGCGGATGATAGGTAAATCTGAAATTGGAGCAGTTTATTTCATTGTTGGGATTATGTGTATAGCACAAGTTATGCACGCTTCTAACATCGCTTTAACTCAACTTTCGCAGAGTCAATTGGCGCCAGGAGGGGAAATACACGATTGGGAAGAAACTCTAACTTGGATGAAAACAAATCTGCCTGGTACATCCGTTGTTGTCTCGTGGTGGGATTACGGTTACTGGATAACCCCGATAGGAAACATGACATCGGTTAACGATAACGGAACAGTCAACCAAACTCGAATAGGTCTGACGGGTATGGCAATGATGCAAACAAATGAGATATATAGTGCTAAAGCGTTTAATGCGTTAAAAGCAGATTATGTTTTAGTCTATTTTGGAATGCTCTATTCTGGTTTAGGAGGTGATGAAGGTAAATGGCCTTGGATGGTAAGGATTTGTAACGATAACTACCAAAATTATAAGAATTTTGGAATGGAAGAAGATAATTGGGCTTCGAATTCTGTATTCGTTGAAAGTGAATATTTCAACGCTACTACGGGGCAGCCCACTGCGAAATGGTTCGAAAGTCAGTTAGTTAGATTAATGTTTTATGGTCTTCCTACTAGTGCCCCACCTGATCTAAATAACCTCCGAACATTTACTGAGTATTACCAAGATCAAATTACTAGAGCTCTAAGAGACGATCAAGGAAACCTATATGTCACACACATACCTGACAATGGTGATTATCAATTTAAGGTCTTTAAACCCGAATATATCTCAACAAATGGAATGGTGAAATTGTTTAAACTTGATTACACTGCTTTAGAATCTAGCTTTCTAATACAAAATCCGGAAGTATTCGATACTGGTTATGCTAGTTTCAAGTTGAAAAACACAGGTTCAAAAGAATTAACGATTAGCGATGTAAAAATAAACGGAGAGAGCTACAATTTTAATATGGGCAAAGCCTTTGAAACTAATACTCTAAATGCAACTGAAGATGATTTGGTTTGGGTAGACATTAAATCTAGTGGAAATTCTTTTGAAAAAAACGATATAGTAAACATTGAAGTTGAGGCTCAATCAATTGCGATTGATTCTTCTCCTTTCACTTTCACAAACCATACGAGTAATCTATTTGTACAAGAAGCTAAGGAAGGAGAAATTAAGATTAATAAAATAAGTAGTATAGTCGTTCAAGTTGATGACTCGACTAGTGAAATAAATCTCGAAATTGAAAATACAGGGCTAACTACAGTAATATTGAAAGATTTCTATATCGATAATGAAACAAATACACTCAACAATACTATGTATGTTTCTGGATCTCCAATTTTAGAACCTGGTCAAAAATCACTTGTTAAAATCACAAATACTCTCTATCAATTTGATCCAATAAGAACCGAGCACAAAATTGGAGTGATTACTCCAAACGGTATAAAGGATGAGGTACTATTTACTTCAAACTATGATCCCTTTAAAATTTCTATTCTTGAAGAAAGTAGAATAACTTCCCCAGAAGCAAAAATCACCACTCAAACTAATTTTCGAAAGCATATTCCAATTAATCTCGAAAAAACATATGCTTATACTTATGATAATGGTACAACTCATGTAAAAATAATGGTTAAAAACACTGGAGATATAATACTAGGGCTAGACTCGATATATCTAACTTCTTCTTCAAGTTGGACATCTATATTAGATTTTATACCCTTTAATTTAATTCCTGGCAAAGAAAGAAGTCTTACTATAACAGCCTCAGATTATTTAACGGGTATAGAAGTAAACGATGAGATTGGAATTATAGTGACAGGAAATTTCGATAGTATTACAAAAGCTTCTGATATTGGATTCGTTCACACGATTGTAGACAAACCAGATATTAAAATCATTGATGTCGTAGAAGGCCATACTGCTTCTTTTATAGCTGCTAACGAGACAGGCAAAATTTTAATCAAAAACACAGGAGATGAAGCGATTACTTTAGATAAATTATATCTGAATAGTTCAACAAGCTTATCCTTTACAAGCGATGTAAATTTTGATTATGGAGATATATCATTAGATATGCAAGAATGTGCTTTAGTTTCTTTCAATATTAATGGATTTAAATTAAATTCCTCTAATATTCTAAATGTGAACATCACTACAAACACTTCTGCACAATATAACATGAACTTCTCCGTATTTGTAGATTCAAACTTATACAAAATAAATATCGATGATACTGGAACATTTGCATCTATTACCGGTAACCTTGTAATAAAAATCGACAACGAAGGATTGTTTAATCTTACAGTAGATTCAGTTTACATTAATAATACGCTTATTTCATTTAGTAATTTCGTTGAAGATATTTACGAAATCGGAGTGGGTAGTTCAATTCAATTTACCATCATCGACATAATAGATCTCCTCAATAGCATATTCGGATCCGTAGATGACGGCGAAATTTTGAGTATTATTGTCCGAACCAAGGAAGGCGCAGAAGATATACACGATGAAATCATTGGCTCTTAAATCCTTACTTTTTATTTATAATAGTAAAAAAAATAAACTAAATTACATTAAAAAATCTATAGACATTTCGTCTATAAATTAAGTTTAACTTTATCTTTAATTAATCATTAAATTTTGGCGTTTAAATTGTGATATCTAATTTTAAAATAGAATCTAGTTTCAAACCTAGTGGAGATCAACCAGAAGCAATCAAGGCACTCGCAGATAACATAAAAAATGGAAATCGCTTTCAAACTTTATTAGGTGCTACCGGCACGGGGAAAACCTTCACTGTTGCAAATATGATTCAAGAAATCCAGAAACCAACACTAGTAATGGCACCAAATAAAACGCTGGCAGCACAATTATATAACGAACTAAAAGAATTATTTCCTAACAATGCGGTACATTATTTCGTAAGCTATTACGATTATTATCAGCCCGAAAGTTATATGCCTATAACAGGGTTATACATTGAGAAGGATTTCAGCGTAAACGAAGAAATTGAAAGACTTAGATTAGCTGCAACCCATGCAATAAGAACCAGGAACGACGTTATAATAGTCGCAACTGTCTCTTGCATTTATGGGATTGGTGATCCTAAAATTTGGACAGCAATTTCTTTGAACCTTGATGTTGGTCAAATTATTGAAAGAAAAGAAATAATAAAACGATTAATTTTAATGAATTATGAAAGGAAGGAAGTAGAGTTTAAACCGGGCGTAGTAAGGGTTAGAGGAGATATAATAGACATTTTTCCAGCTTATTTAAACACTGCTATTCGCATATCCTTATTTGGAGAAGTTATTGACTCAATTCAAGAAATTCATCATATTACGAATAACAGAATAAACGATATCTCAAATTGTAGGATTTTTCCTGCTACTCATTTTATCATACCTGAAGAAAACAAGGAAAAGGCTTTAGTATCGATAGAAGAAGAGTTAGAAGTTCAGGTAGCAAAATTTACGAAAGAAAAAAAATACGCAGAAGCACAGTGGATTGAGAAAAGAACTAAATTTGATCTTGAGATGATGAGGGAAATGGGATGGTGTAAGGGAGTGGAAAACTATTCTAGACACCTTGATGGCAGACCACCCGGCAGTCCACCAATGTGTTTAATTGATTATTTTCCAAAAGATTTTTTAATAGTTGTTGACGAGAGTCATATAACGATTCCTCAAATCCATGGAATGATTGGGGGAGATAGATCAAGAAAAAAGAACCTCATTGATTTTGGGTGGAGACTTCCTTCTGCATACGATAATAGACCTTTAACTTTTGAAGAATGGGAATCGAAAATAAATCATATAGTTTTTATGAGCGCGACTCCCGCAGAATGGGAATTGAAAAAAAGCGGTGGAATATCCGCTGAACAAATAATTAGACCGACAGGTTTAGTTGATCCTTATGTGGAAATTCGTCCTGCTAAAAATCAGATTGATGACTTGCTAGACGAAATAAGGAAAGTTATAGCCAACAAAGGAAGAATATTGGTAACCACTCTAACAAAACGAATGTCAGAAGATATCGCGGAGTATTACTCGGAATTAGGTTTAAAGGTTGCTTACTTACACTCAGAAGTAGGAACTGTTGAGCGATTTGAAATATTAAGACGCTTAAGAGATGGGACTCACGATGTTTTAGTGGGAATTAATCTTCTTAGAGAGGGATTAGATCTACCAGAAGTTCAACTAGTAGCAATTTTAGACGCAGATAAAATGGGATTCTTACGCGACACGCGATCGCTTATACAAACCATTGGTAGGGCTTCTCGTAACATAGAAGGTAGAGCGATATTATATGCCGATAAGATAACTCGAGCTATGAAAGAAGCAATTGAAGAAACAAATAGAAGAAGAACAAAACAGATAGTTCACAACAAGAAATTCAATATTACGCCTCAAACAGTTAAGAAAAACATCTTAAATTCACTTGCTGACGAACAGGAGTTTAAGGAAAGAGAAACAAAGAAATTAAAAAGAAACATAAAAGATAAAATTGAAGATTTAGAAAAACAAGGAGATAAAACTTTTGTAATTGAGTACCTTGAGAATAAAATGTTTCTTGCAGCCAAAGAGCTAAGATTCGAGCATGCTGCCTATTTAAGAGATAAAATTAAGGAAATTAAGAAAGTATATGATCTAAAAGCGTGAAAGTTTTCATTACACATAAATTGATGGTTAACAGGAGTCATTATGAATCATAATTCTATTATTATTAAAGGAGCAAGACAAAACAATTTAAAAAATATTGATGTTATAATTCCAAGAAATAAACTGGTTGTAATAACTGGAATTAGCGGTAGTGGTAAATCTAGCTTAGCAATGGACACATTGTATGCAGAAGGCCAAAGGCGGTTTCTCGAGTCTTTATCAAGTTATGCTCGACAATTTCTTGGAGAAATGGATAAACCCGATGTGGATTCAATTGAAGGACTCTCTCCTGCTATAGCCATAGAGCAGAAAGCGTTATCAAAGAACCCAAGAAGTACTGTAGGAACGGTTACAGAAATATATGATTATTATAGGTTACTTTTCGCTAATATTGGAGTTCCTCATTGCCCCAACTGTGGTAAAGAAATTACGCCCCAAACACCTCAACAAATAATTCAAAAGATTCTGCAAGGGGTTGGGGTGAACCAAAAGTTTATTATTAAAGCACCTATAATTCGCGATAGAAAAGGCGAATACAAAGACCTATTAAACGATCTTAAAAAACAAGGCTATGTCAGAGTTGAAATAGACGGTATTCAGTATACCTTAGATGAAGAAATTTCAATGGAAAAAAATGTAAAGCATAACATTAATGTAATTGTCGATAGGCTAGTCATGAAGGATGATATTAAAACAAGATTAGCTGATTCGATAGAAACTGCCCTTAAACTAACTGATGGAATCGTAGTTGTAGAAGTTCTTAACATTGGAGAACAAATTTATTCTGAACATTTAGCGTGTGTAGATTGTGGCATCTCTTTTCCACCCATTGACCACAAAATGTTTTCTTTTAATATTCCTCACGGAAGTTGCAAATATTGCAGTGGTTTAGGAACAGTAATGGAATTTGACTACTCCTTAGTTTTAGGAAATGATTTGGACCTTCCACTCCAAGACACTCCTATCAGAAATATCCCTGGATTTGGGTCGTTAACTGGGTACTTTTGGCAATCATTAAATCAAGTAGCTAAACACTATAATTTTGATACTCATAAAACTGCGATAAAGGATATTGATCCTAAGAAATTAAACAAAGTTTTATTTGGATCAGAAGAGGAAGCAATCGAATTCCACTTTAAGAGTGAAAATAACGGTTACAATAATCAAAGAGGAGAAATCAAGTCTTCATATCATGTAGTAAGACCCTTCGAAGGAATTATTCCAATGCTACATAGAAGGTATATGGAGACGCGATCCGAATGGGCTCGTGATACTTACGAAACTTTTATGAATCAAATAAACTGTCCTCAATGCAAAGGGCAAAGGTTGAACCCTGAAAGTCTTTCAGTTCTTATTAATAATCTTAATATCGCTGAAGTATCAGATTTAGCGGTTAAAGATTCATTAGTTTTTTTTAAAGATTTACAATTAGATGATATCCAAAAAACGATTGTTAGAGATGTGTTAAAGGAGATACTAGATAGGTTATCTTTTTTAGAAAATGTTGGTTTAGATTACATTACTTTAAGTAGAAGATCCCACACGCTATCTGTTGGTGAAGCAGAAAGAATAAGGTTAGCCAGTCAATTAGGATCTAGGCTTGTTGGGGTGTTATATGTGTTAGACGAGCCTTCCGTAGGTTTACACCAAAGAGACATATCACGATTAATTGAGATGTTGAAAAAATTAAGAGATTTGGGTAACACTGTTATTGTTGTAGAGCATGACGACGAGATCATGCGCAATGCTGATCATATAATTGATTTAGGTCCTTTAGCAGGAGAAAGTGGGGGAGAGATTGTAGCAGAAGGCCCTTTTAAAACAATTTTAGAGGCTAAAACTTTAACTGGTAAATATTTATCGGGGAAGAAAAAAATAGAAATCCCTAAGAATAGACGAGAACCGAATAGTGATTTTATTGAAATAATAGGCGCTCGCGAAAATAACCTAAAGAATATAAGAGTTAAAATACCTTTAGGTATCTTTACGTGTATTACTGGAGTTTCGGGAGCTGGAAAGACTAGCTTAATAATTGATTGCTTATACAAGGGATTACATAACCTAATAAATACTCGCAGTTCCAGATTAATTAGTGGCGATTTTGACAAAATAAAGGGATACGAGAGCATTGACAAAATAATAAACATAGATCAATCCCCAATCGGAAGAACACCTCGTTCTGTACCAGCTACTTACACAAAAGCTTTAGATTATATACGAGACATTTTCGCTAAGCTTGAAAGCTCGCGGGAAAGGGGTTATAAAAAGGGAAGATTTAGTTTTAACACTTCAGCAGGACATTGTAAAAAGTGTAAAGGTACGGGGTATATTCTTAAAGAAATGTACTTTCTTCCAGATGTGTATATTAAATGCGATTTATGTAGAGGTCTTAGATATAACTCAGAGACTTTAGAAATTAGATTCAAGGGAAAGACAATATCAGATGTACTAAAGATGACTTTTCATCAAGCTCTTGAATTCTTCGATAGTATTCCTAACTTGAAACAAACGTTGAAAACTGTAGTGGATGTAGGATTAGGTTATTTAGAATTAGGGCAATCATCAACAACTTTGAGCGGGGGTGAATCCCAAAGATTGAAAATAGCTAGGGAATTGAGAAAAACTAGCACAGGAAACACGTTATATATCTTGGACGAACCAACTACTGGGCTCCACATGTATGATATCCAATTTTTGCTTAAGGTACTTCAAAAATTAGTAGATAAAGGTAATACAGTAATTATAATCGAGCATAATATGGAAATAATTAAATCTGTTGATTATTTGATTGATTTGGGACCTGAAGGTGGAGAAAAAGGAGGTAAGGTTGTGGTTACGGGGACTCCAGAAGAGATTATTGAAAATAAATCTTCTTTTACAGCGAAATACCTAAAAAATTATTTGAATCCACCTTGAAAAAGTTAATCAAATCTGTTTATTTTTAGCTAAATATACAATAAAATCTAAATCATATTATGCTTTGTTTCATTGTGAGGTTTAATTAGATTTTTTCTATTAGTTTAAATCAAAAGTGAGCTTACGTGGCAACTGAAACCGATAATAAGATTATAAGGGCTCCTATTGCTTCGATTTTAGGACATATCGATCATGGTAAAACTTCCCTGTTAGATTATATTAGAGGAACCGTAGTGCAACAAAGAGAGGCTGCAGGGATTACGCAACACATTGGGGCGTCTTATTTTCCCACTGAAGATATAAAAGAGTTCTTAAAAAAATCAAAACAAGAATTTGCTGACAAAGAAATCCAATTACCTGGTATTTTAATTGTTGATACTCCAGGACACGCTGCTTTCATGAACCTACGCAAAAGAGGGGGCGCTGTTGCGGATATAGCGATATTAGTTATAGATGTAACAGCAGGGAACATGCCAATTACGTGGGAATCCGTTAGAATTTTACGCGATCGGAAAGTACCATTTGTTATTGCCGCCAATAAAATCGATAGGATATCTGGGTGGAAATCTATTAAAGATGCTGATTTTTTAGATTCATATAATAAGCAAAAACCCCATGTAAGAGATTTTCTTGATGAAAAACTAATTCAAATCGGGGTAGATTTCTTACAGGAGGGTTTTAAAGGAATAGATCGATATGATAAAATAAAAGATTTTACTAAAAAAGTGGCAATAGTACCTACGAGTGCTAAAACAGGCGAGGGAATATCTACATTATTATTGGTTTTAATGGGACTAGTGCAACAATTTTTAACTGAAAATTTGAAATTTAGCGAAGGGCCCGCTAAAGGCGTAGTTTTGGAAGTGAAGAAAGAAAAAGGACAAGCCGTAACGATGGATGTCCTAATTTACGATGGAGTAATCAGAAAAGGCGATGAATTCATTGTTGGTGGCTTAGAGAATCCTATTAAGTCAAAAGTAAGAGCATTACTCCTGCCGAAACCTTTAGATGAGATAAGAGATCCTAGACAAAAATTTGATTCAGTAGACATAGTAAGTGCGGCAGCTGGTATTAAAATACTCGCTCCTAATATAGATGATGTTGTTGCTGGATCTCCATTTAGAGGTATTGGTGATCCTTCACAAGAAGAAACTGTATACAACGAAATAAAATCAGAAGTAGAAAGTATTCGAATAAAAACAGATAAAGCTGGCGTAGTGTTAAAAGCAGATACTTTAGGTTCTCTTGAAGCGTTAGAAAATCATTTCACAAAGAATGGTGTAAAGATAAGCATTGCTGATGTAGGTTCAATTAAAAAAGAGGATATTATGAATGCAAATTTAGTTAAAAGTCTCGATCCATATTCAGCAGCCGTTTTAGGATTTAATGTGGCTATTCTACCAGACGCAAAAGAGCAAGCTATAGCAGATAATATTAGAATTTTCACGAATAATGTCATTTACAGACTATTGGAGGATTATATAGAATATGCGGAAGTACGAAAAGCAGAGGACACCGCGAAAGGATTAAGCGAATTAGTCTTACCTGCAAAGCTAAGAATGATTCCCGATTTTATATTTAGAAATTCAGATCCCGCAGTATTTGGAGTACATGTTGAAGCAGGTACTTTATATCCCAAAGTAGCATTAATTACTGCTGACGGAAAGAAAGCGAGAAGAGTTCACCAAATTCAAGATAAAGGTAAAACTCTAGAAAAGGCCGGAAAAGATTCCGAAGTAGCTATATCGATTCGCGGCATTGAAATAGGGAAGGATATCGATAAAGACGAAACTTTATTCGTTAATGTACCTGAATCTCATGTAAGGCAGATCATGAGTAAATTTCTAGATGAATTAACAGCTGATCAAAAGCAAGCATTACGCGAATATATTATCCTCCAAAGAACTATGCAGCATCCGTGGTGGGGAATGTAAATATGTCCAAAATCCAAAAATTAACTTTATTATCTAAAGATCAGTTAAATTTAACTAGCGAAGTATTAAGCAATGCCTTTCAAGAAGATTCTTTTTTTTTAAAACTAATCAACCTTGTTTTGTACCGTATAATTTAATATAGATTTGTGTTTTTTTAAAGTTTAAAAAAAAAATACTAAGGTTTTCATAATTGAATGCGTTAGGCTCTGATAAACAAATTGAAAAAAATATGAGGGATTTTATTAGTGAAATATGTGAAACTATTGGCCCAAGGAAATCTTGCAGCGAAAATGAGGCTCAATTAGCATTATTTTTTCGTGAAAAAATTAAAGAATATTGCGATGAGGTTGAAATTGACAATTTTATTGTACATCCCGGTGCTTATAAAGCCGCATTTCGAATCCCTATGATTTTGTATTTATTATCGCTTATTTTTTACTGGTATTACGCTTTATTTAGTTTAATATTAACCCTCTTATCAGTATTAATTTTATTCGGAGAGATGAGTTTAGCCAAAGAAATTATAGACTTCATGTTTTTAAAAAATCAATCTCAAAATGTTATTGGAAAAATAAGACCAGAAAATCATCCAAGTGAATTCATCATAATCGGAAGCCATCTTGATTCTAGTTGCGAATTTCCCTTAATGAGAATGTTCAAATATGGTTTTATTGTAATAATAGCTATAAATCTTTTCTTAACTGGTATATTACTTATAATTTTATTAATAAAAAATATCTTAATTGTAATTAAATTAGAGGCTCTCTTTCTTAATATTGAGATTATATTTTTTTGGGCTTTTTTGATCTTGATACCTACTGTTATAATTCAATTATTTTTCATAATTTCAAATCATCCTGTTATAGGCGCTAACGATAATTTATCTGGCATGGCTGTATGCTATGAAATTGTTAAAAATCTCAGTCTCCCAGAAAATAAATTAAAAAATGTTGAAGTATGGATTTGTGCATTTGGTTGCGAAGAGATTGGTTCGAAAGGAAGTAGAAACTTTGTTAAAAAATATATACAAGATTTAAAAAACGCAAAAGTAATAAACCTTGATATGCTTGGAAATAGAAATGCCCCCCTTCTGGTGACCACCTCGGAAATTTTTGGTTTTGTAAAAACTGACAAAGAAATGAATGAATTAATTTTAAATTTCGCTGAGAAATTAAAAATAAAGATAAAACCCAAGTCTAATATGGCGTTTACTGATTCTTTAAGTTTCTGTAGAAATCATTTATCCGCTACATCGATAATTACTTTACCATTATCATCAAAAGAGTTCTATTATCATACTAAAGATGATGTAATTGAAAATATGAGTTTTGAAAATTTAATTAATACATTAAACTTATGTAATCATATAATTAAAAATTTAGATAATAAACCCCTAAAATGCTAATATTTATAAATTTAAAGGAGAACAAATTATGGCTCTATATGACGAATTAGTTGGTGTTGTTGGCGAAAAATATTGTACTGATAAAGATTATATATGTGTAGCTTATTCTAGAGGCTTAGATCCTTGCCTACAGGAAATAATACCCCAAATTGCCATTCGCCCTGAATCAACAGAACAAATTTCTGAAATAGTCGCAATTGCTAAACAATATAAAACAGCTGTTTTACCAAGAGGTGGTGGTTGCGGTTTGATGGGTGGTAGCAAACCTATAAAAAAAGAAACCATATTACTTGATCTCACGAGAATGGATAAGATTTTGGATATTGATGAGTTAAATCATACAGTCACTGTCCAATGTGGAATAAACTGGTCTCGACTTAATGCTAAACTTTTTGATAAGGGGTTTTATACAGGAAATATGGGGCCAGGTTCAGGTTTAAACGCTTCAATTGGAGGTGGTCTATCTCATCATTCAGGAGGAGGTGGGGGGTGTGCAAAATATGGTAAATGTACTGAAAATTGTGTTGGGTTAGAAGTAGTTTTAGGAACTGGTGATATCATTACACTCGGATCTCAAGAAAGCAAGTTTGTTGAAAAACCATTTACTCGGTTTGGATTTGGTCCTGATTTAATGGGAATCTTTCTTGGAGATAATGGAACGATGGGTATTAAAACTACAGCAACGCTGAAAATATATCCGAAACCGCCATATTTTTCAGGAAAAACTTTTTTCATCAAAGAAAACTCCTATGAACACACTCAAAATATTGTACAAGAAATGATTGCTAAAGGGTGGTCAAAATCTCTTGGAATCTATGATTTCTTTTTTACACCCCCTCCGTCTGTTATGGGAATAACGACTGATAAATTAATCAAAACGTGGGGTGATATAAAAGGTGGTGTTATTTTTTATGTTATCGAGGCCTTTGATGAGAATATCCTAGAAAAAAATTCTCAGATTTTAGAAAACATAGCTAATAAATATTCTACAAGAGAGTTGGGACCGAGTTCTAAAGAAGGTAATATCACTGATTGGTTTTACGGGGAACAAGGTCATTGGCAAGTTTATCATCCATTATTTTCTGTAATGGGTCCAGATTATTTTGCGGCAACAACCGAAGTTATGGTACCTATTTCCCTCTTTCCAAGGATATTACACAAGCTAGATGAGTGGGAAGAAGAACATCATGAAGATTTATTTGAAGCAGATGCAGAGTCTGGAGTAAGCCATGTTGTTATGTTAAACCATAACTCTTGTTATATTGGAAGCGGTTTAGGCGCAACCCACGATGAGGACCTTAAAATTGATGTTATTAATTTATGGAAAGATCAGTTTAATTTATTATTAAAGGAGGGCGCTGTTCTCTATATGTGTGGTCAAATTGGGAGCCATGTAATAGTTGATTCCCGATTATATTCTAAGAATTATTATCAATTCTTTAAAAAAGTTAAAAAAATGGTAGACCCTGATAATATTTTAAGTCCGGGTAAATTCCGATTTTAAAATATGTGGTAC
>JAGXNP010000021.1:21299-27318 GCA_019894885.1 Promethearchaeota archaeon
AGAATTTCTGATTTAGAAGAACGAATTCTCTCTTGTGTAGCTGTTGGAGATTGTAGAGGGGCACTAAAAGGATCCTATAGTAATCCAATACTAGAAGCCGCTTGCCCTATGAGGGATCATGGCCCTGGTTTCGAATCATATTTTGCACGAGGCCGATTCTCAATAGCAAGAGCGCTACTTGATAAAAAAATAGAACCCAGTGAGGGTCTTTCAGAAGTTATTTATCAATGTACTCTTTGTGGCGCTTGTAGAGAAGTCTGTAATAATCCAGAAAACTCCTGCATGTCTGTTTCTGCAAGAGAAATGATTGGAGACCATGTAGAGATATGGGAAGCTTTGAGAGCTGATTTGGTTGATGCTGGCGTAGCACCTTTATTTAGACATAAAGAAATTACGAATCATGAAACTGTAGAACATAATCCTTACTTTGAAAAGCATGTCGATCGACTAAAATGGGTACCTAAAGATTTCAAAATCCTACCCAAAGGGGGTGATGCTCTATTTTTTGTAGGATGCACATCTGCTTATCGATTAAATAATATATCTTCTGCGTTTCTCGAAATAGCTAATAAAACTAATATAAAATTATCAATATCACCTCAAGAGTGGTGTTGTGGATCTGTAAATTTAAGGATTGGAGCAGAAGACATCTTTAAAGAATTGGTAGAACATAATTTTAGCGTTTTTAAAGATACAGAAGTAAATGAAATTGTGACTACTTGTGCTGGATGTTTTAAAACTCTCAAAAATGATTATCCTAAATATTTAAAGGAATGGGATTTCAAAGTACTCCATTCCATAGAAATGATAGATGATTTTATTAACAGCGGAAAGATTAAAATTAATAAAAAAATTGATGGAGTAATTACATATCACGATCCTTGCCATTTAGGTAGGCATTCTGGAGTGTATGAAGCTCCAAGAAATATAATCGATGCAATAAGAAAAGATGAATATGTTGAAATGAGGAGAACCCGGAATTATTCTTATTGTTGCGGTGCAGGAGGGGGCGTAAAATCTGCCTTTCCAGATTTAGCACTTGAAATTGCTGTTGAGAGAGTACAAGAAGCTGAGGAAACTGGTGCTAATATTTTAACAACAACTTGCCCTTTTTGCCTTAATAATTTTAAAGATGCTTGTAAAGAAATTAACTCTGCCATTAAAGTAATGGATCTTCTTGAGTTAATTAAAAAAGCAGTTTAAATTAATTGAAGGAGAATTAATTATCTATTCTTAATATAACCATTTTCACAAAACCAATCAATTTGTTCTTTAATAGCTACACGTAAATTTGTTTTGGGCATTTTTAGTTCGTTCCAAGCCTTAGAACAATCAAAAATACGGATTTTAGCAGACGCAACACTCTCCAGTGGTGTTTTTGGATATTTTTTCTTAATTTTCCATGTAACCAATTCATCAAAAAAAGAAAATCCTATTACTATAAATTTAGGAAATGAGATAGTTGGAGCTTTCTTACCCGCAACATCGGCAATTAAACGTAAAAAATCTCTTAATGCCATATTTTTATTTCCAGCAATATATCTTTCTCCCGGTTTACCATTTTTTATTGCCAGTACATGCGCCATTGCCACATCCTTGACGGATACAACATTCAATTTTGTATCGACAAACCCTGGCATTTGTCCGTTCATGAAATCTCTGATAATCCTTCCTGTAGGCGTTGGTTTTATATCATAGGGCCCTATTGGTACAGTCGGTAATATAGAACAAGTGGGTAATCCTTTTTTATTCCACTTTATCGCAACTAATTCCCCTAAATACTTTGAAATTTTATAATGCCCCGGTAATTCTCTTTTAGTAGCAAATAGTTTTTCATCTGCAATGGAATTATTGGGTGGCATTCCGATAGCACTTTCTGAACTAGTGAATATCACTTTTTTAATTCCTTTTTCCAAAGCACTCTCCAATAGTTTGTCTGTTGCCCAAACATTTACATCATATATTGCTTTAATCTTCGTAGGATCTGCCCAAAACCACATTGGGACAAATGTATAAATCGCACCCCCATGAATTATATAATCGCAATCATCCATTGCTTTACTAACGGATTCAACATCTCTTAAATCTCCATAAGCAAATTCAATTTGTAAATCTTTAATTGTGCTAATATCTGACGTTTTTCTAACAAAAGCTTTTACAGCGTACCCTTTTTCTATCGCAGCACGAGCAATATTTGCACCTATAAATCCATTCGCTCCTGTTATTAATACTTTGGACATCAAAAAACACCATTGGTGTTAATTTTTTAACTATGATTTATAATTTATCGAGAAATTGGTTATTTTTAATTTTCCTTCTTAGAATTTAAATTTATTCTACATGGGATTTTTTTAAAATTATGAATACTTTTATATTATAATAAAACTTTACTTTAAAATTAATTTTAGACTCTTCCGATGGCTTTGATTAAAAGTATTTTTGATGAAATTCTTAAAGAAATTATTCCTACAAAGAAAGAACTTTCTATCATCAACAGCATTACAGAAAAGCTGAGAAAGTTATTAGATGAGAAAGCGCAACAATTAGATATTTCATATACAAAAATTGAACCTCAAGGCTCAACAGGAATCAAACAAACGCAATTAAAAAACGATTTTGACATTGATTTATTTGTTGGACTGAATTATGAGCTATATAAACCAAACTACGAAGGTTTAAGCAAAAATAAATTAAAAAAAGAGTCTAAGAAAGATTTTCTTAATTTGTGTAATAATTGGATAATAAAATCGTTACCTCCAAAAGAATTTCACAATCCACGGCTCCTTTATGCTGAACATCCTTATGTAACGGTAGACTACTTCGCTGAAAATCATAAAATTAAAATCGATATCGTTCTCTTTTTCGATTTCGATTTAGAATTTATAAATACTTATGGTCCCGTAACGGCAGTCGATAGATCACCTTGGCACGGTCGTTTTATCAAAAATAATTTAACGGAAGAACAAAAGAATGAAGTAAGAATATTAAAGCAGTTTTTTAAAGCTAATCATTGCTACGGTGACAAAAGTGCTGTAGGAAAAGTAGGATTCATTGGCTATAGTGCAGAGCTTCTTATATATCATTACAAAACTCTGCAAAATTTGTTTGCTAATTTCAGTTTACTTAAAGATAACCCTATTGATTTCCATAATAGATCCATTAATGATTTAAGAAAGATTCAACATTTTCAAAACGATTATATCATCATTTCTGATCCTATTGATAAGAATCGAAATGTAGCTTCTGCAATTTCAGAAAAAGCATATAAATATTGTAATCAGAGAATCAAGGAATTTCTAGATAATCCCAATAAGAAGTTCTTTGTTATAGAAGAAATTCCGGAAATAAACATCTCCACTATAGAAAGGTCCCTTGTTGATAATATCTTCATAATCGAGCTTAAAAACGAAAACACTGAGATTCATTATACGATTAATAGGGATAAATTATACTCCATAGGGGATAATGTAAAAACCAACGGAGAAAAAGAATTCTCGCACGCGGAGCGATTTGGTAAAATAGAATTTGAAGTGTATTTTGAAGCAGATTATGAGAATTATAATATCGCTATCTACTGCGAAAGTCCTGAAATAGAGAAATCTTATCTACGTCGAGGCCCTCCAATTAAAGATAAAGTTCACTCAGACAAATTTAAACGAAAGAATCCGGATTTTTTTGAGAAAGATGGCTATTTATGGATAAAAACTACAAGGGATTATTACATTTTTGTAGAATACTTAAAAGATTTCATCACAAACAAAATTCCAGATAATTTAAGAATTGTAAATTTATCGAATTCTAAAGAAACAATGACAAAATCAGGTAAAAGAAGTATCTATGTATTGGTAAATATGGTTTTACCTTTTTCATAAACGCCTTTTTTTTGCTTCTTTATGTTTTTTAGATCGGTTCATCAAATGTTCAAGAGTCCATTTATAGTTTAGTACTAAAAACTAATTATGTATTTTTACCTTAATTTAATTAAGAACAAAAAAAAACAGAATAAGAAAAATAATAAAAAGGAGGTAAAAGCTAATGGAAGGAGCCGATATTAAAGCGTTAAAAGCTAAAATGAACTTCAATTCATTTGAGCTTCAATACCTTAAGTTTTCCTGCGAAGAAAGTATGAAATAATTTTTTTTTATTTTTTTAATCAAAAATACCAAAAAAACCAATAAAAAGAGGGAAATATAAATGAACAAGTATGAAAAAAAAACTATAATAATAAAAACTACTGACGCTTTTGTTGAGCGTATAGATTGTTAATTACGATTTCTTTGTTAAATTTAACCTAAAACAAATTTATCACGATTACTTCATTTTATATATGAGTTTTAGCTTTAAACCATTATTAATTTTTAAAGAAATGTTCTAATTTTTTATAGGATTCTGGTAATATCATAAAATTTATTACACCATTTTGTGAAAAAAAGCATTTAATAGATCATTTGAGTAAGTAGTAGATTGCTTATTCCATAAAATATTTATGATTTTGTTAATTTACTAATTTAGATTTTAAATATTATTCTTATTATTTCATAGCTAATTACTATGAATTTTAAGTTAAAAAAGTGAAAATGAAATGGTTAAAGTAAAAAATCCCGATGAAATTGTGCATCTCATTACAGCAGGTTCATACCAGAAAAAACGGTTATTTAGCATAGTTGCTCATATAGATCATGGCAAAACAACGGCAACCGACTATTTGTTAAGGCGTGCGGGTTTGATGCGAGAAGAGGACGCTGGACAACTTCAGATGACTGATTCTGATGAAGAAGAGCAGGCAAGAGGAATTACAATTTTTACGAGTGTTGTTCTGCTAGCATTCAATGACCCAAGAAAACCGGATGATGATGAGCCATACATCCTTCAAATAAACGATACCCCTGGACATATTTCTTTTACCGGAGAAGTATCGCGTGCTCTTAGAGGTAGTGATGGTGCTATAATTCTCGTTGATGCTTTAGAGGGCGTTATGACTCAAACAGAGACAAATATCCGACTCTCCGTTGGTGAAGAGTTCTGTAAACCCGTGTTATTTATTAATAAAGTAGACCGGTTAATAAGCGAACTTAAATTAAGTCCACAAGATACATTCTCAAAAATTGATAAAATATCAAGACAGGTAAATGAATTAATCAAAAAGATTAGACCCGAAGGATCGAGTTGGGGCGTTGATTTTGCAAAAAATAGCGTTGCTGTTGGCTCAGCGAAACACGGTTGGGGGTTTACGTATGAAATTTTATTAGAAAAAGGTTTAAAGCCACAAGATGTATTCGCAAAATATAACGAAGGAGACATTCAGTGGTTAAGAGATAGTCTTCCACTTGACGAGCCTATGTTAAGGATGGTTGTGGATCATTTACCTAATCCAGTCGAAGCTTCAAAATATAGAATTCCCCATATATGGGCGGGTGATTTAAACTCAGAATTAGGACAATCACTTCAAAACTGCGATCCTAAAGGTCCTCTCTATGGTATGATAACAAAAATATTCTTAGATCCACGAAGAGGATACCAAGCTACATTAATAGGGCGTGTTTTTTCTGGCACATTCGATCAAACTGATTCAGTCTATTTAATAAATAGTAGAAAAACCAGTCGAGTCAAAAGATTGGGTGTTATGGAAATCACAGATCTTTTAGATATACCCCAAGTTCCAGCAGGTAATTTATTTGCGTTATATGGGTTTATTTGTCCGTCTGGAGAAACTTTTATGTCTGCAAGTGACGTACCAAAAGATAGGGAGGAAGCATACCAATTACCTACCTTTGAAAAAATCCAATACGCTTGTGAACCAGTTGTTTCAAGAAGTATAAGAGCCCTAGATCCACAGGAAATAGATAAATTGGATACAGTAGTAAGCAAGTGGCTTCAAGCAGATCCGACTGCGATGTATCGTTTAGATAAAGAATCTGGAGAATTTATTTTAAGTGGAATTGATCCGCTTCAAATTGAGATACTTACAAAGCGAATTAATAATCAAGTTGCAATTCAAATCGGAGAGCCTATTATAGTG
>JAGXNP010000220.1 GCA_019894885.1 Promethearchaeota archaeon
CTCTGATTATCTTAAAAAATTAAATAAATTAAACTTAAATGCGACCCGTGATAATGTAATACTATCTCAACATCCTACCATCAGTTATCTAAAGAAAAATAACTACAATACTGTTTTTTTACTAGGAAATGAGTCTCTTAAAAAAGAGTTTATTAAGGAAGGGTTTACTTTAAGCGAAAGTAATCCAGAAATTATAGTTCTCGCTTTTGATCAAGAATTGACCTATAATCGGTTGAAAAAGGCATCATATTCACTCCAAAAAGGTCTTCCATATATCGCCACTCATTTGGACGATAAATGTCCTACAGATGATGGATTTATACCTGATGCTGGAGGTATTGCTGCCCTCTTATATAAAGCAACAGAAAGAATGCCAGTTGTTTTTGGAAAACCAAACAAAGAAATGCTCTTGTTTAAGCTTAGGGAAATCAAAGTAAAGCCTCAAGAAGCAGTGATGTTTGGAGATAGATTGTACACAGACATAAAAATGGGAATACTCGCTGGAGTTACAACCTGTTGCGTGCTTTCTGGAGAAACAACTTTAGAAATGATTAATAAAAGCAAATCAGAAAAACCTGATTTTATAATCAATGGTATCTGGGAAATTTTAGAGATTTTCTCTTAAAGAATCATCCTTACTTGTATCTCCAAACCTTTCTATATAGATAATTTTATTTCAGAAGAGTAATTATAGTACAAAAACATTATTCAACGAAAAAGCGGAATGATGTAAATAATAAATTTATCCTATTATATTAAATTGAGAATTGAATTATGACCTCTACTGACACGCCCAAGTATATCTATGATTTTAGCGAAGGTAGAAAAGAGTTAAAGAACCTACTTGGTGGAAAAGGCGCAAATCTCGGAGAAATGACTAATTTGGGATTAAATATTCCTCCGGGTTTTACTATAACCACAGAAGCATGTTTGCTTTATTTTAAAGATCCTGAAAAAATAATGGCGCAAATTAAGCCTATGGTTTTAGGACATTTAAAAAGCCTAGAAAAAGCTACAGGAAAAATATTTGGTGATAAAAATAATCCATTATTGCTAAGTGTAAGAAGTGGAGCTCCAATGTCAATGCCGGGCATGATGGATACAATTTTAAATCTAGGATTAAACGATGTATCTGTTAAAGGAATAGCAGAACTGACAAAAAATTCGCGATTTGCCTATGATTCCTGGAGAAGATTTATTCAAATGTTTGGTGACGTTTGTATGGGGATCGGGGATGAGAAATTTGAAAGAATACTTGATAAATATAAGCGTGCAATCTCTAGAACTGCTCAAGATACAGATTTACAAGTCAAAGATTTACAAAAAATAATTGCTGATTATAAAGCCTTATATGAAAAAGAAATCGGCTCATCATTTCCTCAAGATCCCTTTGAGCAGCTATTTATAGCAATAGAAGCGGTATTTAAATCTTGGAACAATAAACGAGCAATTACATATCGAAAGATTTCTAATATACCTAATTTAGGAACAGCTGTTAATATACAAGCTATGGTATTTGGAAATAAAGGAAAGAATTCAGCCACGGGAGTTGCATTTACGCGGGATCCTTCGAATGGAGATAATATAAAGTTTGGGGAATATTTAATTAACGCGCAGGGAGAAGATGTAGTTGCAGGAATACGAACTCCTAAGAAACTCGAAGAACTTAGCAATGAGTTTCCCGAAATTTATAAAGACTTGAAGCAAACAATGGTAAAACTTGAAAAACACTATAAAGATATGCAAGATATTGAGTTCACAATAGAAAATGGAGTGCTTTACATCCTCCAAACTAGAAATGGAAAACGCACGCCTTCAGCAGCAGTTAAAATCGCAGTGGATATGGTTAAGGAAGGTTTAATAACTCGGGAAGAGGCAATTATGAGTATCGATCCAAATAAAATATCGAAACTTTTATTTAAAAGTATAAACGAGAGTGCTGTAGTGCGTGTTTTAGCAAAAGGAATTAACGCTTCGCCAGGTGCTGTCTCTGGAATTGCCATATTTGATTCTGATCGCGCTGAAGAGTTGGCTAATTCTCAAGAAAAAGAGATTATTTTAGTACGACCTCAAACTAAACCTGAGGATGTTCACGGTTTATATGCTTCTAGTGGCGTTTTAACTCAATTTGGAGGAAAAACATCTCATGCCGCAGTAGTAGCGCGTGGTATGGGTAAACCAGCTGTAGTTGGTGCTCAAGATGTTGAAATCGACGAGGAAACTAAAGAATTCAGAATAGGAGAAACTGTAATTAAAGAAGGAGAATACATAACTATCGATGGAACAACAGGACGGGTAATAGAAGGAAAAGTTCCATTAGAAGAACCTGAGATAAAGGGTGAATTCTTAGAATTATTAGAAATAGCTGACGAAATTCGAACCTTGGGTGTTCGAGCAAACGCAGATACTCCTATAGACGCCATGAAAGCTTTGGAATTTGGTGCCGAAGGTATAGGATTGTGCCGTACAGAGCATATGTTCATGGCACAAGAGAGATTACCTGTAGTTCAGAAGATGATAATGGCTCAAACCATGGAAGATCGTCAAGACGCATTAGATAAAATTTTACCAATGCAAAAAGGAGATTTCATAGAAATTTTTAAAATTATGGAAGGTAAACCTGTGACAATTAGGTTACTTGATCCCCCTTTGCATGAATTCTTACCTGAATTATCCACAGTCTTATTAGAGAATCAAGAATTGAAAATGACCAATTCTCTATCTAAATCTCTGCTAGGTATAAGCCCTCTTGACGAAGAAATAAAAAAGAAGAAGAAAGTTATTAAATTAATTCGCTCCTTATCGGAGGAAAATCCCATGATGGGCCTTAGAGGTTGCCGTCTTGGTATAATATGGCCAGAAATCAACGAGATGCAAGTTAAAGCTATTTTTGAAGCAGCTTGTGAACTTAAACTGCAAGGAGTAGAAGTAATTCCCGAAGTAATGATTCCCCTGGTTGGTATGATATCAGAACTTCAGTACGTAAAAACTCAATTACTTGAAATAGCAGAAAAGACAATTAAAGATTACAGAGTGGACTTGAAGTACAAGTTTGGAACAATGATTGAAATACCGAGAGCAGCTCTCACCGCTGACGAAATTGCTATGGAAGCAGAATTTTTCTCCTTTGGAACTAACGATTTAACCCAAATGACATTTGGTTTCAGTCGAGACGATGCTGAAGGTAAGTTCCTTCCAGTTTATTTGAATAATGACATTCTGGAGCGAAATCCGTTTGAAACACTTGATCAAGATGGAGTAGGAAAATTAATGCGAATGGCTGTCAAATTGGGTCGAAAAACAAGACCTAATCTGAAATGTGGTGTTTGTGGAGAACACGGTGGTGATCCAAGCAGTATCAAATTTGTGGCTTCTATAGGGTTAGATTATGTGTCTTGTTCTCCCTTTAGAATTCCTGTAGCTCGCATTACAGCAGCACAAGCAGAAATAATGAAAAAAAACAAAGAATTATAGGAAATTACAACCCTCCTTACCATACATTCCCCCAATTACAAAAATTAGTTTGAATAGCTAATTGTAATTCAGTTCTATTCCGTTAGTTCTCCAAAAAACAAGTTTAAAAATTATTACTAATAAAATAATTAAATCTTCTAATTTTATCTATACTCATGGACGTCTCAGAACAATTTGAATTAATTAAACGAGGAACTGAAGAAGTTTTAACTGAGGACGATTTAAAGCAATATTTGGAATCTGGAGTTCCTTTAAATCATTATATCGGATTTGAAATCTCGGGAAAGGTTCACTTAGGGACTGGTATTGTGTGTATGTCAAAAATAAAAGATTTCTTAGATGCCGGGGTTAAATGTTCAGTATTCTTAGCTGATTGGCATAGTTGGATAAACGATAAATTAGGTGGAGATTTAGAACAAATCCAGAATATTGCTATAGGTTATTTTAAAGAAGGCTTAAAGGCTTGCCTGAGAGCTGTTGGTGCTGACGCAGAGAAAGTTAAATTTACTTTAGGGACCAATCTTTATCACAATAACGACCAGTACTGGGAAACATTTATTGACGTATGCAAAAACACAACTCTTAACAGAATGCACAGAAGTATTACAATAATGGGACGAAAATTAGGTGAGGGTGTTGATTTCGCTAAATTGTTGTATCCAGCTATGCAAGTTGCGGATATCTTTATACAAAATGTTAATTTAGCCCATGCAGGATATGACCAGAGAAAGGCACATGTTGTGGCTCGAGATGTTGCATTAAAAATGAAAAAAAACAATTTAGTAAACACAATCGGAGAAAAAATTAAACCTATATGCG
>JAGXNP010000221.1 GCA_019894885.1 Promethearchaeota archaeon
CTTCTTCAGAGAGTAGATCATCTATAATTGATTCAATTTCTACAGACATGATACCCAAAATTAAAATAATAATCTTATTATATAACTATACAAACAATTCATATAAAAAAATAATTTTTAGCAAACGGTGAAATTTATGGCTTTTAGAATGTGGAAAAAAGCGGTACTAATGACACTTAGAGAAAAGAAATTATTTTCTGTTTTTACACTTATTTATACCTCTTTGATTTTCATTACAAGTTTATTTTGGGAATTGGCTATCACAGGCCAAATTGGTGAAATTGCGGGATACTTTGTATTGATTTTTCTTGGAACAAGTCTGTTTTTATCATTACTTTACGCGTGGATTATCGTGTCTCGAAATAGGAGAACCTGGGCAACATTAAAATGCATTGGCTATACAAACAAAAATATCAATTCATTAGTTACAGGTAAAATCCTATTTACGACTTTAATGGGATTTATTATAGTTATTGAAGTCTTGTTTCACTATACGGCAGTAGTTGGTTATCTTCAATCCGCTGCTATATCAGTATCTCTCCCATTGACGCTAATTGGATTAATTCCTGTAATTTTAACGAGTTTTATATTTATCGTAGTTCAAATGGTAGCAATTGTTTTAGCGAATCGGAAAATCTTGAAAGTAAGACCAATAATTGCGTTAAAAAAAGTAGGTGAATGAGGAGGATTAAAAAATGCCAGTAGATAAAGATACCATGATTGAAGCAATCGATGTTAATAAAGAATATAGAAGATCCGGAGCAATTATTAGAGCTTTAGCTGATATAAGCCTTACTATTAAAGCAGGTGATTTTGTATTAGTTCAGGGTCCAACAGGATGCGGTAAAAGTACGCTCCTTAATGTCTTAAGCGGAATCGACATACCTGATTCGGGAAAAATAATATTTGACGGAGAAAATATAGCGAGGGCTACAGAAGATAGGTTAAGCCGGATAAGGAGACAAAAAATCGGTTTTGTTTTTCAAGATTTTAACTTAATACCTACTCTAACAGCAATTGAAAACGTTGAAGCCCTCTTATGGCCAACAGTTTTACGAGAAAAAGAAATTGAAAACAGGGCTATAGCTGCGTTAAGAGACGTGAACTTACTTGAAAGAAAAGATCATTATCCAGTTCAGATGTCTGGTGGCGAGAAACAAAGGTGTGGTCTCGCTAGAGCCATTATCCATCGACCCAGAGTACTTTTAGCTGACGAACCTACGGGAAATCTCGATCCGGAATCTGAAAAGCAAGTGATGGACCTGTTAAAGGAAATCAATAAAGATATGGAAACTACTATAATAGTCGTAACCCATAGAGGTTCCTTAGCTTCCTATGCTGATAAGGTTGTTAAAATGGAAAAAGGAGCAATTATCAACATTAAATAACTAATTTTATTTAACTTTTTTTACCTTAAATTTTGCTTATATCGCCCAAAGATTATCCCAATTTTAAAATCATTGACCGATTGTTTTTTACTTTCTAAAAACGTTCAAAACTTTCAAAAATTTTATAAAATATTGTGTAGATTTTCTATAAAAATGATAAAAACAAAATTTTAAATAATCGAAGCATGTTTGAAATAATAAGTATGTAATATAATTAAATCAATTAATATTGAATTAAGAATTCGAGGAAATTTCATATGGGATTTGGACGTGTACTTTGGACAGGAATCGTAGGAATGATATTTCTTTTATTAACATCTTGGATTAGTTTTCAATTCTTAGACCTAACTGCAAGTGTTACAGGAGGGTTAATCGAGAATTTAAATGACGCACTAGCTTCTTTAGGTTCATTATTAGGCGGATTAGGCACTGTTATCACAATTATAGCAGGACCAATATTAGGACTTGTGTTAATCCTAATATTTCCTATTCATTGGTGTTTAATTTATCGCCCCGATGACATATTGTTGTTAATCTCCGTTACATTGCCTTGGATATTAGCTTGTTCGATGATATGCGGTATAAACGCTAAAACGCCAGGTAAAGGCATTCGAACATGTCTTGCTATTGGAATTGGGTATTTAATCATTGCTTTACTATTATATTTCCTATTACCTCTGATCCCTGTTATCGGCCCTATCATTGGGGGGATAGTTAACGGATTAACATTGGGTTTAACTGATTTACCCTATGTTTTGGCAGTATCTACAGCCATATTAGAAGGTTGTCTTGTAGGCGCTGTTTTTGGGGGATTTATTGGCAGTTTGAAATATAAACCAACCGGAGCTGTAGGTAAACTAAAAAATAAGAAATCTAAAGCAAAAGTAGAAGATGATAAAGAACCCTCTTTAGATGGTACTCTTTGCACTAACTGTGGAGCTAAACTTGTTGCGGATAATGATTTTTGTACTAATTGTGGAATGAAGTCGTGAAACAATTAGAAGCAGAAAAAAAAGAGCTCATATCTTTTTTTTATTTTATCTTTTTTTTAATCACTAAATAAGGTAAATTCCTTAAAGGTAAGTATATAAAACGGAGATTTTAAAATATCATATCATCATTATATATATAGTTATTAAAAGCGGATAAGTGTATGTGATCGATGACGAAAACTGTTAAGGGAATATTAATCCCTCGTTTAATTGTTTTGCTTGCTATTTTTTTAGTACCATTGAGTATATTTTTGATATTTTCATTAGTTGATTTTAATTTATGGTATTCTAACGATGCGAGTTTGAATTTTTTCGTCATAAAAATTCTAAGTCCTATTGTTTATAGTGTATCTTGGTTATTTTTCCTAATATTATTTGCGAATCGATTTGCTAACACAATGGAATCTTTTGACGATAAAATAAGTGTTGTCCCTTCAAGGTTAAAGTTTTTTTATGGATTAAACGCGATTTATATTCTCTTTATATTTGTCTTTCCAATCATAACCCCAGTAATTTCTATTTTAAGTTTTGCTTCTTTTGCATGGCGCTTAACAACTTTTAGAAAAGAGAGTTGGGAAGAAGATACAAAAACCTCCTTTTTAACAAAGCTTGTAATGGTCTTAGCGTCTCTAATCCCGATCTTCTGTACTGTGAGTATAATACCTGAATTTTTAGAACTACCTATTTTCTTATGGAATAACATTTGGCTCAATGTTATTGATTATCTTTTTAAAATATCTTATTCCCTATTCACAGCCTTATCAATCGGCTCTCTTATTATTATGTTTTCTAATTCAGGTATTAGCGAATACGAACAATTATTTACAGACACCACTCAAAAGAAGAGTTTTACAAATGTGAAGGTTTTAGTGGTATTTCTTTTCGGATTTTTTTTGTATTTGGATTTATATAACTATCCCATCGTTGACCTGATCTACACTGCGGGTTTAATAATCGTAATCTTTACTTACATCATTAATCTTATAAGGGGTAGGTCAAAATATGGAAGTTTTAAAAGCTATTTTATAGGTTATTTAATCGCAGCGGTGTTTATTGGCTCAAATGTGATTTTAACAACTGACGAAATCTCAGAATTTTTGAGGTTCTCGAGTTTATTGATTTCAGCGATATTATACATATTCGTGTTATTTTACACTTTCATTACTTTAGATGAATAAATTTTAATTATTACATCTATTTTCAACTTTTCTTGTTTTTTACTCCGTTTAATTATCATATGTAGAGAATTTATTAAGAACAATAAATTTAAGTATTAGATTAAATCGACCATGCATTAAATTAAAAGAAATATCAAAACTAAGAATTAATTTAACCGAAACAATTTATGATACTGAAATCACGAGATTTAGTTAAGAACAAACTCTTAGTTTTAAATTTTCTATTGAATTAGAATATAAACAATTAAAAACAAAAAGTTTATTCTTATTTTAATTAACTAAATTTAAAAAAAAATAATGTGATTATAAATAATGAAAAAAGTAAGCACTAAAAGCTTAATGGTTATAACATTAGTAGTAGCTTCTTTTATAGCCACACCAATGATGGTAGCTGGCTATGATTACGACAATGATTATACTTACGACCAAATTGGATTAACAGATCCAAATGCTCTTATCGGGGGTTTTGGAAGCATTTTAGGAGGCATATTTAGAGGAATAGGTCCCGGGGGTAATGTTTTAGCAACAGTATTTGAAATGTTGTTTATGCAAACATTGACGAATTTTAGCGGTAAAGAGATATTACCCGGAGTTTATGCGATAAGTGCAACTCAAGAAAGATCTTTTAATAACACCAGAGATTTTACTGACCCAAAGACAGATTATTATATGGTTCCATACGAATATTATGAAGGTCTAGAAAATCATAGTATG
>JAGXNP010000222.1 GCA_019894885.1 Promethearchaeota archaeon
ATTGGAGAGTTTATAGTTTAAAATCTAAAGTTTAAGATACCTTTATATAACTGAAATGTATCTCTTTTTTTATATAAGTAGACATCAAAAAATCCTTTTATAATGGAAAGTAAGTTTAACCTCTGCCCTCGATGCAAGGGCACTAGAATTATAGATATGGGCGATACTATTGAATGCCCAGATTGCAGATTAGAATTTGAAAAAGCTGATATCGAAGCCCTCGAGTCTGACCAAATTTTCGCAATATCTGAAAAACTAGATTTTATTAGGAGTATTAAGAACAATAAAAATAAAATGTGATCTAATTTTTTTGGAGTAAAAACCGTATTTATTATTTTTTGCTTATAGTATATATAAATTGTTTATTTCTTTTTCTTTTATGGATGGTTATCCTTGTTAATTTGGATTTATAATTTAAAGCTATAAAATCTATTAACTATTCTTCTCTTAATCATATTATTATTTAGAACTAAGAATGACACTTTTAACATTATAAATAAAAGAGGTCCCCTAATTGCCCAAACATGCCATTGCGGATATTCAAACCCAAACTTCAGAGTTCTCCGCGGGTAAAGATTATTTTCAAAAAGCCCGGAAAAAAGGAGTCCTTAGATGGATTCTAGCTCACATTTTTCATGGAACTAATAAGATATTTATCTTTTTTGTATTTTTCACCACAGTGATTGCTTCTATTTTAGCTTCAAGTATTTCAGTTACTATAGGAAATGCCGTTCAACAGTTTTTAGCTGCTAATATTGGAAGCCTGATCTTCTATACCATAACGATTTTAATTCTTGGGTTGATTACTCCAATACTTAGACTTCTAAATTACAGTTTAAGAGAACTCTTAGCTCAAAGACTCGAACGCGATACAAGACAAGAATTTTATGGTATTTTACTGGGAAAAAGTCAATCATTCCATGATAAGCAACAAATTGGAGATCTTATGGCGAGAGCAACCGACGATGTAAGGATGTTGAACTTTTTAATAAGCCCTGCAGTATCTCTTATATTAGAATCCTTTACTACTCTTATTATTCCTATAATATTCATTATACTTTTTTATCCCATTCAATTAATTTTTGAGCCTATTATTTTTACCATTCTGTTTCTCATCTCTCTAAGAAGATATAATAGAAAGTTATCTCCGATAACGGGAAATCTACGAATGAATTTTGGAATGATTAATGCCTCTCTAAATGAAGCGCTCTCTGGCATAGAAGTAGTTAAAGGTTCAACTCAGGAAGCTTATGAACTTGATAAATATATGAATTTTGCAAAACAATATAGAGATGCATATGTGGAACAAGGTAAAGTTCAAGCGAAATATATGCCAGTTTTATTTTTAGGGTTAATTATAACATTAGGTTTAACCCATTCACTGTTATTATTTAATCTGGGTCTAATGACGATAGGACAGGTCATTTCTTATATTGGATTATTGGATTTATTATACTTTTCAACTTTTATATCCATTTTTGTGTTTGCGATAATTAAATTAGCTGAAAGTAGCGCTGAACGGTTGCTTGAATCGATGAACCAGGAAACGGAAATTGAAGAAAACCCTAATGGAATCCAAAAAGACATATCAGGTACAATAAAATTTGAAAATGTTTCTTTCAGTTATCCGGGAACTAAAAATTTAGTCCTAAAAAATGTATCATTTGAAGTTTATCCAGGTCAAACTGTAGCTATTGTCGGAACTACGGGTTCCGGAAAAACAACGTTAACAAAACTTATATCACGGCTATACGATGTGTCTGAGGGAAGAATTCTTATTGATAATCAAGATATTAGGAATTTTGCATTAAAATCACTTAGGGCTCAAATCTCCTATATTGAACAAGATGTATTTTTATTTTCTTTCTCTGTTTTTGAAAATATTACTTTTGGACGATTAGGCACCAAAGAAAAAGTAATTGAAGCTGCAAAACAAGCTCAAGCCCATGAATTCATAAGTGAATTACCAAAAGCATACGAATCTAAAATTGGAGAAAGAGGTGTCTTACTAAGTGGAGGTGAGCGACAAAGAATAGCGATTGCTAGAGCATTCTTGGCCGATCCAAAAATACTTATCTTAGATGACTCCACCTCAGCGATAGATTCTAACACTGAAGATAAAATTCAATATGCAATCAAAAATGTATTAAGAAACAGAACAACCTTTTTAATCACTCATAGATTGAGCCAAATTAGATGGGCAGATTTAATTATTGTCTTGAAAGATGGCAAAGTTGAAGCCAAAGGTGATCACCAAAAATTACTTAGAACATCAGAAGAATACCGAAAAATTTTTGTGAAAAAATTTGATCTTGACGAACAAGAATTAATGAGAGGAGTTGTATGAAAAAATGTGGGTCGGACTTGAGGCAGAGGAATATGATCGAGAAATTAGAGACAAGACCTTAGTAAAAAGGATTTTTGAGTATTTTAAACCGTACAAGAAGTATATGTATATTGTTATTTTCCTTCTTATTTTATCTTCGCTTTCAAATTCCTTTGTTCCATTTATCACTTCTATTGCAATCAATAATATTGCCACATCTCCTAGTCTATTTAGTTTTACATTATTGATTGGATTGATATTAGTCCTTAATATATTAGTATATGTGTTTAATTATTTTCGATATATATATGCAGCTAGAGCAATAGGGAATGTAGAATTAGATTTAAGGAAAAATGCGACTGAATCTGTGTTAGATCATGATCTCTCTTTTTTTGATAAAAATCCTGTAGGGAAGATTGTTAGCCGAATAAATACTGATAGCCGCGATTTTGCCCAGACGGTTGATTTAACCATTGAAGTAGCATCGAATTTTATTGTTATGATTATACTAATAATCCTGCTGTTCTTATTCAATATTACCCTAACGATGGTAATAATAATTATAATCCCAATTTTCTTTATTATCGCTTTAGCTTACCGAAAATTTGCAAGGAAAATGACGCTTCTTGGTCAGCGAGCATTAGCGTCTGTAAATGCGTTCGTGAAAGAGAGCTTTTCTGGTATACAAATCGCCAAAACATTTAGACAAGAATCCAAACTATATGGACAATTCGACCAAGTTAATATTCAATCTTATAAAGTAAATTTAAAGAGAGCACTTATTCTAAATGCTATTTTTCCTACATTGTCAATAATCCAAGGGATCGTGTTAACAATCTTAGTTTACTATGGAGGTAACTTTTTAATTTTAGGTGTTTTTAGTGTTGGTGAATTCAATTTCTTCTTTCAAAGTTTATCCTTTCTCTTCTTTCCGTTACTTACCATAGCCTCGTTCTGGCCGCAATTTCAATCAGGTTTATCCGCTTCAGAAAGGATTTTCGCAATTATCGACACTATGCCTGTTGTGGTTCAAAATGATAATATTATGCCGTCAAAATTGCGGGGAGAGATTGAATTTAGAAACTTGATATTTCAATATGATGAGGGTAAGAAAGTTTTTGATAACTTCTCCTTGAAAATAAACACTGGAGAATCTGTTGCGCTTGTGGGACATACAGGTGCAGGAAAATCTAGCATTGCTAAATTAATAGCTCGTTTCTATGAATTTCAAGGAGGGGACATCTTAGTTGATGGAATAAGTATTCGTAATTATGATTTAAAAAAATATCGTGAACAAATTGGATTAATACCACAAACTCCCTTTTTATGGTCAGATACCGTCGAAAAAAATATTAGTTATGGATGTAGTGCTGTCAATTGTGATGATGTGACAGTTGCACTAGATAGAACTGGGGGATCCGAGTGGGTTAATAGCTTACCTGAAGGATTGCAAACCAATGTGGGCGAACGAGGAGTATTCCTCTCCATGGGCCAGAGACAATTAGTTGTTTTTGCTCGTGTATTATTGCAAGATCCGACAATTCTAATATTAGATGAGGCTACTGCTTCGATAGATCCTTTTACAGAAACTAAAATACAAGATGCAATGGAGAAAACTATACAAGGCAGGACATCTATTATCATCGCACATCGTTTATGGACTGTACGACATGTAGATCGAATCGTAGTGCTAGATCACGGAAAAATTGTAGAACAGGGAAATCACGAGGAATTAATGAAACAAGGAGGTACTTATGCCAAACTATATGATACATACTTCAGACACCAATCCCTTAAATATATTGAAGAGATGGGCAAAGTAAAAAATTAAGCTCTCATTAAATCCCGTTAAAGTTTACACCGTTAACACTGAAGTTTACTATATTAATC
>JAGXNP010000223.1 GCA_019894885.1 Promethearchaeota archaeon
GCGAAAAATCCACAAAAAAAGAGATTACTTCTTCAAATATTCTGAACGGAGTAATTATCATGATACTTTCAGCAATAGTATTTTTCTACACTAGTGCAGCTCTAATATTTTTAATCTACGTATTCACAGTCATCCTACTAATATCTGGTATCTCACGGGTTTACATCTCAATAAATGATGAGGACCTAAATAATATAGGAAAAGCCACAAAATTTGTTTCAGGCTTTATTATAATATTAATTTCATTTGTAGTGTTTATTACAACCTTAGGAGATCCGACCTTTTCAACAGAACTATTAATTTTCTTTCTTACGTTAGGTTTACTTATTATAGGAATAGCTAGAATAGGAACAGGAGTGATAAACGAGAAATTTATTAAATGGTTCAGAATTCTTCTTGTAATTGTGGGGAGTATTACAATTGTCCTAAATTTAATTATCGTAATCGCAGCAGATTTGGAAACTATTATTGCAATTTACCTAATAGCAACTTCTCTTTTTATTAACGGCTTTACACGGTTTCTTTATGGTTTGACAGGAACAGAAAAGTTTAGCAAAAGGGAATAATTATTTTTTTTTCTCTATTTTTTACTAAAAGATAAAAATTAAGCTTTTGTCTTTACATTGTAATATAGTATCTGAATTTACCATTAGAATCATCAATCTGCCACGAATCAAAAAAATCAAAGGTTTCTTTTTTATCCCAAATATTTTCATTATTTTTAATTCCATTGTACAACTCTGTTAAAAGATTTAATTCACGCGGGTATCGTCTATGTGAAGTATAAATCTCTACAATTCTTGTTTTTCGTGTATTGTCATCAGCTTAAAGAGAATTGAGGACAATGGGGAATTATTCTATTTTAGGTAAAAATTGATTGCATTTATATGCGACATTACTGATAAAAAGTTCTCCTGTGGATTTAATAACACTTAAAAACGGATATCATATTATTTGGGTTATCCTTCCTAAATTTTCATTAATTTATAGAATAATTTTTTACCAATTTCGTTTGCTATTAGATAAATAAAAACAATGCCAAACAGGATTAAATTGAATTGAAAAGAAAGAGCTGTGAATCCCATAATTGTTCCAAATGGAGTATATATTAATACTATAACAAAAATCGCTATTATCGACGAGACTGTCAGCATAATTTTACTTGGTTTACTTTTATATATTGGTTTTTGAGTTCTAATAACCAATAATATAAGCAATTCAGTAACTACAGATAAAATAAACCATCCCGTCCTAAATTGATCTTGGGTTGCATGAAGGACAAATATAAATATGAAAAAAGTAAGAAAGTCAAATAAAGTACTTAAAATACCAAAATATAACATAAAATTACGTATAAATTTAATATTCCATCGTTTAGGGCTTGTAATTTGCTCTTGATCGACATTATCAGAAGCGATCGTTATCGCAGGAAAATCTGTGATTAAATTAGTTAATAAAATCTGCCGTGGTAACATTGGCAGATAAGGCAACAAAAGAGAAAATCCCGCCATACTGAACATATTCCCAAAATTTGCACTTGTAGTAATATTTATATATTTCATAGTATTGGCAAAAGTTTTTCTTCCTTCTTTAATACCATCAATAAGAACTTTAAGGTCTTTATCAAGCAATACAATCGCTGCCGCTTCTTTTGCAACATCTGCAGCATTATTTACAGAAATTCCGACATCAGCAACATGAAGCGCAGAAGCATCATTTATCCCATCTCCCATATATCCTACCACATTATTTGCTTTTTTTAGAGCAAGGATAATACGTTCTTTTTGGTTTGGTTCAACTTCAGCAAAAATTTCAGTTATTTCAGTCAGTTTAATTAAAGCTTCATCACTTATTTGGCGAAGTTCTTGACCCGTTATAATTTTCGGATTTAAAAACCCAATCTGTTGAGCAACACTGTTCGAAATCAATTTATTATCTCCAGTAATGATTTTTAATGAAACTCCTAAGTGATGTAAATCATTAATTGTATCAACTATATCCGATTTAATGGGATCAAAGAGAACCAAATGACCAAGAAAAATCAAATTAAATTCATCTTCTTTTTTGATTTCTTGAATAAGATCAACTTTTTTATAAGCAATTCCTAAAATCCTAAATCCCCTATTACTTAAATCTTCAAATTTATGCTGAATTTGCTCTTTGACTTCAGAAATATCAACAATCTTATTTTGAGAGATTTCAGCATATGAACAAACGCTAAGAATATTAGACATGGCTCCTTTAGTAATTAATATACTCTCAGAATTATTTAACACTAACATACTAAGTCTTTTACGAATAAAATCATAGGGAATCTCATCTAATTTCTTGAATGGGCCAATATCAATTCTTCTATAGTTTTTAATAGCTTCATCTATAGGATTGACATATCCAGATTGGTAGAAAGCATTGATATAACCATATAAAAACGCTTTTTCACTTTTTTCACCGTTAATATCTAATGCAGAATTAAATTGTATTAAACCCTCAGTTATCGTACCTGTTTTATCAGAACATAATATATTCATACTACCAATATTTTCTATTGAATTGAGTTGTTTAACTATTACTTTGTAATCTGCCATCTTCTTAGCTCCTCGAGATAAGTTAATGCTAATAATAACGGGTAGTAACTGAGGTGTTAAACCTACAGCAAGAGCTAATGCAAATAAAAAAGAAGAAAGAATAGGTCTAGAGAAATAAACATTTACTATTAATATTGAAATTACTAATGAAAGAGTAATTATCATGAGAAAATATCCGAACTTTTTAATACCATGGGTGAATTCTGTTTCTGGTGATTTTAATTTTAATCTTTCTGAAATTTTTCCAAATTCTGTATTTCTACCAGTATTAAACACTAATGTTTTTGCTACTCCACTTATAACATTAGTTCCCATAAATAATACATTTATTCTTTTATTTAGTGGAGTTTCGAGATCTATTATTCCAGCTCTCTTTTCAACTGGAAAAGTTTCACCTGTCAATGTTGCTTCATTTACAAACAAATCCTTTGATTCTAAAATAATACAATCAGCAGGAATTGTATTTCCTGCAGAAAAATAGATTACATCTCCAGGCACTATATCGTCTATAAGAAGATCAAACAATTTCCCATCTCGAATAACGCTAACCTTGATATGAACTAAAGAAAGCAATTTCTCAATCGCATTTGAAGATCTTCTTTCTTCCCAGAAACCTAAAAAACTACTCAATATAATTATTGCCAAAATTATAAAGGTATTCGATGGATCTTGTAAAAAATATGCTAAGATTGCGGTGAAAATAAGAATTAATACAATTGGATTGTTAAATTGAGAAAGAAATATCCTTACAGAATTGGTTTTATTTTTAGGTTTTAATCTGTTAATTCCATATAGCGATAATCTTTTTTTTGCTTCATCATTGGATATACCATTTAACGATGATTGAAATCGTTCCAATAATTCATTTATAGGCATATTCCAATAAATATCATTTTGTTGAACCATAATAATTAAAATTTCATTATCATTTATTTACTTTAATTTCTATAAATATTTCCTTGATTATTTCTAAATAGAATTTAATTCTAGAATAGATTTTAAATTAATCGAAATTTTTAGTAAATTAGAAAGAAGTATAAATTTACATTAGAAAAACAATTTAAGTCTTCTAGGATATAATAATATTTAGCTTTAATAACTTTAGAGCGTGAAATTTAATGGATAAAAAAAAAGTATTAATTATTTCAGCGATCATCAACATCATAATACTTATAGCCGTTTTAATAAACATAATTGTGGTTATCCCTTTAACAGTAGAAAATGCTTGGATTTATGGTTTATATATAGTGATAGCGGGACTCAGTGCCTATTTAACAGGATTATTTCTTGTAGAGGGTTATCGTTTGGAAGTAATAGGAATTGTTGTGGTAATAATTGGTGAAATTTTTATAATAGCATATTTTGCAATTATTTTTGATATAATCTGGATAAGTGGATTTGTTATTTTTCCTGCTATTACTTTTTCCGTTTTATTGCTTATAGCCTATTACTATAGCAAGGAAATTTTACCTAATCAAAATGCATATAACTTATCATTAATGTTAATATCTGGTTCTTTTTTCTTTTTAATGGTTGAAGCTGCTTTTAGAGTTCCCAATTTTTTTCAAGAAGCGAATGTTCCAATATGGGCATTCATTTTGATTGTGGGTGGATTATTACTTTATGC
>JAGXNP010000224.1 GCA_019894885.1 Promethearchaeota archaeon
CCATCTTTAAAAATTACGTAGACATTAAATGCATCATCCTTAGTTGTGAATTGATATTTTGCATTGAAAATAAAACCAGTTTTTTCATTATAAATCTCTCTACGCATTTTTCTGCGAGTATCAAAGATCATGGCAAGAAGATTTAGCTGATCTTTAAAATTCTCTAGTTCTTTTTCTACATCTAATATTTGCATAAGTAAATTCACTAAAAGTAATCTTATTTAATGATTAATTTTGATTTTATTAAAATTTTTCAATTATAAGAACGTTCATCTTATGTATTTTGAATTTAGAGGTAATTTGAATCAATTCTTCTTTATGAGGATATAGAGCACAAGGAAAACCTTCAGTTTCCAATATTTATTCGTTTTCTCTTATACATGTCGAGAACAACAAAAAAATTTATGGAAGGGCGAGTTAAGAGAATTCAAGGTATTTCTAATTCAATAATAAGAAGTTATAAAATTCAAAATAAATCAAGAATTATGTTATAATAATATTTAAAAAATAGAAAAAAGAGAAAGAGATCATGAGTGAGAATAAAGAACAAAGAATCGAAGACTCATATGATGTTGTGGTTGTTGGCGCAGGTAATGGCGGACTAGCGGCGACGGTGTTTTTAGCACAAAATGGTGTTAAAGTTCTATGTTTAGAACAGCATAATTTACCAGGAGGAGTCGCTACTAGTTTTGTTCGTGGAAGATTCGAATTTGAAACATCGCTTCATGAAATGGCTAGTTACGGTCCTTCATCGAATAAAGGAAGCATTAGAAGCTTGTTTGAAGATAAACTTAAATTGGATACCGAGTTTGTTCAGGTTCCAGAAGCATTTAGGCTTATCACGACCGATCCTGGAGAGGAAATGGATGTTTCAATGCCTTTTGGCGTAGAAAATTTTATTGATACAATTGAAAAAGAGGTTCCAGGAAGTAGAGAGTCTGTAGAAAATTTCTTCAAAGTAGCAAGAGAGATTGACGGCGCTTTTGCGTACTTTGGAAAAACGAAAGGAAACCCTGATCAAGGAGTATTAATTAAAGAATTTCCTAATTTTCTTAAAACCGCTGCATATTCAGTTACAGAAGTAGAGAATGCATTAGATATGCCAAAGAAAGCACAAAGCATTCTAAACGGATATTGGGCATATCTTGGGCTTCCAATGAGTCGTTTAAACTTCACAATCTTTGCCGTAATGGTTTTATCGTATGCAGAAATAGGAGGATGGATTCCAACGAATCGGTCACATGGATATACAACCGCTATTGACGTCAAAATAAGAGAATTTGGGGGAAGAATTGAATATAATACGATTGTAGATAAAATCCTAGTTGAAGGAGGCAAAGTAGTTGGAGTCGAAACTACGAGAGGAGATAAAATAAAAACAAATTACGTAATATCTAACGCAAGTCCCACTTTAACATACAATAAACTGATTTTTCCACAGTCTGAAGTACCAGAAATAGCGTATAAAGAAGTAAATGCTCGAATCCATGGATTAACAGGTTTCGTTGTTTATGCAGGACTAGACGCAACAGCAGAGGAATTAGGACTACATGACTATGGTTATTTTATTATGAATAATATGGATACTGAAGAGTCCTATGAGTCTTGGACTAAACTTCAAGCTCCGTACGGAATGGCTTGCGTCGTTCTTAATAATGGCGTTCCTGATTGTTCACCCCCTGGAACCTGTATACTCGATTTAACGACATTATACCGTCCCGAAGCTTGGAAAGACGTAAAACCTGAAGACTATGTGGATATTAAAAATAAATTAGCTGAGGAATTAATTATTAAGTTTGAAAAAGCTACTGGAACATCACTTCGTGATCACATCGAAGAAATCGAAATCGCAACTCCTGCTACTTTTGCGAGATATGCCAAGCTGTATAAAGGGATATTTTATGGCTATGAACCTGAATCCTGGGATTCGATCGTACCAAGATTAATGAATATGGGTAAAGATGTATATATCAAAGGGTTGGAATTTGCAGGGGGTTTTGGTAGACGATTACATGGATATAGTAGTGCAATGAATGATGGCATAATTTCAGCACAGTTAACATTACAAAAAATATTACAGGAGCGTGAGAAAGCATGAGTAAAGAAAACGAAGAAAAACTAAATGTAACTGTTAAATCCAACACGAAAGATTTGTTTGCCTTTACGAAGCTTCTTCCGAATAGGAAAAAGAGAATTGAGAGAGCTTCAAGTGAACCATTAAGAGAAGATCCAATTACGGATTTAGCACGGAAGTTACACCCTAAAAGGCAATTCTTAGTAATTGATGAGGTTAAAGAGGAAACTAAATCTACAAGGACATTCAAACTTGTTCCAGACCCTGATTCTGAAACCAAAGAATTAGCCTATTTTAGACCAGGTCATTACATCAGTTTAAAGGTTGATTTAGAGGGAGTACGGATAACTCGTCCTTATTCTATAGCATCATCGCCTAAAGATGCTTTAAAAGGTTTCTACGAGTTGACTATTCGTAAAGAAGAAAATGGGTTTTTAACGCATTTCATTTGGGATAAGTGGAAGGTAGGTACAAAAGTTGAGAGTTCTGGACCAGAAGGATTCTTCTATTTTGAAGGATTAAGAGATTTAACACAAATAGTAGGAATTGCTGGAGGTTCTGGTATTACACCATTTCGATCGATGGCTAAAGCAATAATTGATGGTACAATTGATGCCAAATTAACCTTGCTATACGGCAGTTCCGAGGAAGATGATATCATCTATTACGACGAATTCAAAGAAATGGAAAAGATTTACCCCTCAAAAATTAAGATTATTCATGTTTTAAGTTGCGACGTTGTCACACAAGAAGGATGTGAGAAAGGATTTATAACTAAAGAGATAATTGAAAAATATTGTGATGCAAATTCAAGTACTTTTTTCATATGTGGACCCCAAATTATGTATAATTTCGTTGAAGAAGAGCTTAAAAAGTTTAACTTGCCTGTTAAAAGAATAAGGAGAGAAGCCTTTGGTGAAGTAAAAGACATATTAGCCCATCCAGATTTTCCTAAAGAAGTTGCTGAAAAAGTATTTAAAATCAAAATTCATATTGGTGATATGACAAAGGATATTCCTGCAATAGCAACCGAATCTGTTTTAATAGCTTTAGAAAGAGCAAACTTAAATCCACCCTCAAAGTGTCGTTCTGGTGAATGTGGATTCTGTCGATCACTTCTTATAGATGGTAAAGTATATATAAATCCGGTTTCTGATTGGAGAAAAGCTGGTGACAAAAAATTTAACTACTTCCATCCTTGCGCATCTTATCCAATTACAAATCTCGAAATTAACATTCCGAGAGACCTTTAAAAAATTCAATAATCTTTATTTTTATTTTCATTTTATTGCCAAATATTTAACTCTCATTATTGCTTTATGTTGTTTATTAAATAATGAAGAAATTTTACGAAAAATATGGATATTAAAATTAAATATGGAATTATAGCTTTTATTATAATCCTTATTCAATCCATCTTAAAAACAGTAGGAGTGTTAATAACTGGTAGTTTGAGCTTTTTATCTGAAACCGTGGATACGCTAACTGACATTTTTTTTATTACTCTTACGATATATGCTCTTTATGTAAGTCAGAAACCCCCCGATTTCGAACATATGTACGGGCATTCCAAAATTGACTCTTTAGGAGGATTGGTCCAGGGTGTTATTTTAATCAATATATATTGTATTCTTATTTTTATAGCAATTCAAACCATCTTAACAAGTTCTTTTGGAATTATCAATCCCGATTTGGGATTCCTTATTCTAATTATATCATTTATCATTAATTTAGTATTTTCTAGAATATTAATATGGCAAGGAAAGAGACAAAATAGTTTATCTCTTAAAATTCAAGGGTTAAATTTGTTCCAAGACTCTCTTAGAGCACTCATTGTTATTATTAATTTTGTTTTCACTATAATTTTTAGTGTTCAATTTTTAGATCCCTATTTTAGTATTGCTCTTTCTATATTGATAATTATAACTTCATTCATGCTTTCTAAAGAAGGAATTAAAGATTTAATCGATGTAAACCCAGTAAACTCACTTATTATTGAGGAAATAAAGCTGAGTATATTTAATCTTGATCATGTAAACGGTGTTGAGGAATTAAAAGTTAGATTTAGTGGTAAGACTCTATTTTTAGAAATTCGACT
>JAGXNP010000225.1 GCA_019894885.1 Promethearchaeota archaeon
GTTTCCCGCTTTAATCTCCTCTGCTTTACCAGGTTTTAAGATCCTTAATCCTTGACCTAAATAATAAATAAGTGCTTTAACATCCATTGCTTTAGCTGTCTGTGCTAATACATGTGGTGAATACTGGCGTTCAGGATCATCGCTAGTTTGCACATACAGAATATATTTTTCTTTATCGCTCGTGATTTCTCACCTCATTTTTAAATTATAATATGAATAGATATTGATTCTAATATAGAGTAGCGCAATACTTAAAGAAAATCTAAAACTAATAAATTTCCCCTTTATAGTTTAAAAAGTAAATAAACATTTTAAAAATATATTATTCGAAAATCCTTGTTAGTTCTTTAAACTATGATATAGAATTGAGAGAATGAATAAATAGAAATTTACAAAGAAATTATTTTTAATGTAGTAAGTTCATGTATAATATAAGAAGGAATTGTTGAGTTATTTACAGATTAATAAAATTTGGAGAAAAATTCATGTCATACATATTTTATAATAAAAGGGGAAGTCTTATAGCTTGCACCGAAGATAACTGCCATATTTTTAGCTTCACTGGAGAACCACTAGCATAAATCAATGATGATTCTGTTTACACCTATGAAGGAAAGCATTTAGGTTTTTATCAAGACGGTTGGGTTAGAGATAACGATGGAATATGCATTTTCTTTACTAAAGATGCTAAAGGTGGACCTCCTCGAACATTACAACATATAGGCCCTTTTAAAGGTCCAGAATCAAAAATTCCCGTGAAGAAGCCAAGAGAACATCAACTTAAAAAGCCAGAAATAAAGCAAGTCTAGCCAGAACTATCATCAGTAAAATTTTTTGAACAATAATTAGTTTCTGATAAAAAAAAATATTTATTTAGTTTTGGTTCAATAAAAACTGTAAATTTCTTTTGATAACAGGAAGCATGTAATCAGCATCAGAGGGAGAGAACATTTTTAGTTTCTTCGATATAGAATTAACCAGTTTTTCATCCATTTTTCCATCTAATATCATATTAGTTTCTTTCTCAGATATATCTTCAAATCTCTTTGTTATTTTTAATGGGGCACGATTACACGGGCAAAGGAGCTGACATTTCATGCATCCCCTTAACGCGTTATGAGCATCAGAAGGGATCCAATCTGGAATTATACCTTTAATTTCATTATATACGGAAACGCATTTACTGGCATTAATTACAAGATTCTCATCAGTGGGTACTGGGATTGCACCAGTTGGACAAGTTTTTATACAAATTGTACAATTTTCACACTTATCCATCATTCGGATTTCAAACCAATTATCTTCATCAAATTGAAAATCTGTAAAAAAAGCATATAAATTTAGCAGACTACCCATTTTATCAACATAACAGATGTTATTCCTGCCATATTTTCCAAGTCCACTTCTAACAGCTAATAATTTTAAATGAAGATTTCTCGTATAATCGATTTTATATCCTGGTTCTTTTATTATTTTTTTCAATATGATATTCTCTAAATCTTCAATTTCTAATCCGTCATCATAATAATTTGGGGGTATCATGGCTTCATGCTTTTTACCATCTAAATTAAAATTCACTAACCCCAATTTTCCAAATACAGCGATTATTATTATGGATTTCGCATTAGGGATATTTTCAGGAATTTCAAACTTTTTCGTATCAATATAACTTCTATAGATTTCATTATCGCTTAGTTTCCCGCCATAGCGTAATTTATCTATATCCTCCTGCAATTCATTTAAATGAACAACGGAAATAGTCTTATACTTATAGAATAAATCTAAATGGTTATCATTAAATCCTAAGTCAAGCAAATCTTTCTTTCTACCATTCCATTTTTGAAAATTTGAGTTATAAATAATGGTAATAGTATCCAAAAAAAGCTTTAGAATTTATGATAAGAAAATTATAGATCAAATATTTTTATGTTGGAAATTTAATTTTTTCTAACGCAACCTCAAGGTCTTTTTCTTTTTTAAGTAACACGCCGAGGAAAGGTATCCCACTCTTCAATTCGTCTAGAGTTATCCCACTTTTCAATAAAACACCGATCCAATCCAAAAGCTCAGATGTTGAAGGCATCTTTCTTAATTTCGTAATCGCTCTTAAAGCATAGAAATGTTTCAGGCATTGGTCTAAAAGATTTTGTTTCAAATTTGGATAGTGAAGGTTACAAATTTCTGCCATAAATTCTTTAGATGGAAATTCAATCCAGTGAAACACACACCTCCTTAAAAACGCGTCAGGGAGTTCTTTTTCGTTGTTTGAAGTAATAATTACAATTGGTCGAGTTTTAGCCTTTATAAACTCTTTTGTTTCTTTAACGTAAAACTCCATTACATCTAACTCTTGCAAAAGATCGTTGGGAAATTCGATATCTGCTTTATCTATCTCGTCAATAAGAAGGACGACTTGCTCGTCAGTATCAAAAGCTTCGCCTAAAGGTCCGAAAGTAATATAATCTTTTACACTATTAACATTTCGATCTTCGCTTCCAAATCGACTGTCGTTTAGTCTTTGGACAGTATCATACATGTAACACCCATCTATTGCTTCTGTTGTGCTCTTTACATTCCATATAATAAGTCTTTTTCCCAAGGATTCAGCAATTGCATGAGATAACAGTGTTTTTCCCGTACCCGGCTCACCTTTTACTAATAAAGGTCGAGTTAAGGCAATAGAAACATTTACAATATTTCTCAGTTGAGGATCGGCAATATATTTAACTCTATCTGTATTTACATCGCCTTTAAACTGATTAAATCCATCATTATTCATAATTAAATGAAATTAATTAGGAATTAAATAATTTTTGACTAAAAGAAAAAGGGATTGTTATTAATGATAGGTTTTTTATTTTTTTTTAATATAATACTTGTTGTAGAATTCAGCATTTTCCTGAAGTTGTTGCTTTACACAAAGATTTCCGTGCCCAGGAACATAGGTTTCAATCTCTTTTTCAGCATATTTTATTAAAGTATCGCGAAGTCGTGTGGAATTTGCGGGAAATGGTACCCCACTAGTAGCAGTAGCCCAACTGGGGTCATTTTTCTCAATTAATAAATCCCCCATAAAAGCAATTTTATCCTTTTCGAAGTAAGCTATTATATCTCCTTTTGTGTGAGCTGCTCCTATGTAAATTATTTGAACTTGATTTTTAGTACCTTTAAGTGTAAAAGAATCGTTAATAATAAAATCTGGTAGCCTTAAATTGAAACTAGGTTTCCTGATTTCGTTCCATGTATTAAGATCACTCTTCAATTCTAGTCTTTTATTTGGATTTTTTTCGTTTAGTAATTCTGCTTCTGTTTTTTTAATTTCAGCAGGGGCTCTTTCCTTAAAATCTTTAAGACGTGTTTCTAAAGACTCCTGAGCTTCCAATAATGCTTCAAAGCTACTAATAATAGGTATATTCATAGGAAATATACGATTTCCAAATAAATGGTCCACATGATGGTGACTATTTATCAGAAAAGAAGGTTCCTTGTTTGTAAATTGTTTTGACGCTTTGATGAGGTCAACAGTGGAATATGGGTCCATAAGTGTGTCGAATACAACTAAATAATTGCCAAGATCAAAAAATCCCGCATTTGAAGTGGGTACTTTTTCTGCTGAAATTGCAGCAAAAATCCCTGAATTTAATTCATATAGATCAAAATAAATTGATTCAAACTCCAATTTTTTTATATCCATTTTTTAAACCCACCTCACTCTGAAATACGCTCTAATTTAAAGCATACAGGACGAATTCCATCTGGACAAGCTGTATATATCATATCTTCTCCAGTCCAATTGGGAAACCCGCCACCACATTGTAAAATTGATAGATTTTTGTACAATCCATACCAAGCATGGTGGCAGAATCCTTCTGGCATGTCCCCTGATTCACCAACAGTGAATTCAAGACCTTCCTTCATTCCACATTTTTCAATTGGGTTTCCATCAGCCCGGATAAACTCCTTTCCTATAACATCTTCAGGACTAAACTGTTTTACGACTGAAATTTTTACTTTACTCATATTAAACACTTTTTATCTTTTTTTTATTTCAATACTTTTTAAAATTTATTGATAAATTTTTAATTTCTACTTCTATTTCTCTTGCTCCTTTTAAATCTCTTACCTTT
>JAGXNP010000226.1 GCA_019894885.1 Promethearchaeota archaeon
GATGATTACGCTTGTGGTTGTTCCATCTCCAACTTTATCATCTTGCGTTTTAGCAACCTCTACAATCATTTTTGCGGCGGGATGTTCGACATCAATTGTATCAAGAATCGTTGCTCCGTCGTTTGTAATTGTGACATCTCCTAGTGAATCAACGAGCATTTTATCCATTCCTTTTGGGCCAAGAGTGGATCTTACGGCTTCTGCTACCGCTTTAGCCGCGGCTATATTATTTCTTTGGGCATCCTTTCCTTGTTTTCTTTCTGAACCTTCTCTTAAGATTAGGATGGGTACCCCGGATAACTGTGCCATATTAAAATCACTTTATTTCGATATTATACTTAGTTATTATTTATTTATTATATAATGATCTCTAAGTCATAAAACTAAAAAAGTTTTCGAAAAATAATTTTATCAAAGTTTTTAAGATGGAAAGTTATAATGAGCCTAGAAAACATTAGATCTTTATTGTTAAATTAATTATCTTTTACTCTAATTAGTAACTGGAAAAAGTATTGCTATAAAAGGGCAATTCAAATGATATCTGATTTAGCTTAATAACTTTGTTGAATTTTTTACGAATTTTTATTATTCTTAAGAAAAGTTTGTGTAGTTTAAAACTTCTTTATCAAACAAATTTTAAATGGTTAGTAGTTTTTTTATTTTAACATCAATTTGCCTAACAATTAACTTAGTGTATTATTTCTATAAGAAAAGAGGTTATACTTCCTTCAAAATTAAATACATTATATTAATGGGATTTTTCGTCACAATCTTTTTTTTATGTTCCGAGTTTCCTTTGTTTCTTTTACAAGATTCTGATTATGTGTTAGAAAACTTTACTTATTATATTACTGAAGTATTTAGTTTTAATTTTACTGTTATCTTCTTCTGTTGTTCCATCATTCTCTATTTACTAAATTGCTTCAAGATTGACAAATCATTAATAGAATTAGAAATTCCTTCATGTAAAGCTTCAAAGGGTGGAGCTATTAAAATTGGAAGAGTATTAAAAGGAAACTCTAAGAAATACAATTTTTTATTATCATTCAATGACCTTGAAAAACATATGTTTATTTGTGGTTCAACTGGTACTGGAAAAAGCAATTTTATGCAAAATTTTCTCATTAATATAACGAAACAAATTGAAAAACCCTTTTTTTTAGTAGAATTTAAGGGAGAGTATCACTTTTTGCAAGAAAACATAAAGGACTTAATAATTCTTTGGCCAGGTGAAAATTTTTCGATAAATTTATTCGATCCCTTGGGAGCTAATCCAAAGATTCATGCTGAAAGAATTTTTGATATAATTAGAAGTGGTCAATTTTTAGACGATAACGCTGAATATTCACCTCAAATGGAAAGAGTTTTAATTGATATCCTTACAAGAGTGTGTGAAAACAAAGGCTTCAGGAGTTGGGAAGGATTTCAAGAATGCTGTGATGTTTATCTAAAAGATGAAAGAGATAAAATTCCTATGCTAAAACAAACGCTTATTAGTTTAAATAATAGAATTAGGAGATTCGCTGTTGGCCCAATGAGAGCTGTTTTCGATTCGAATTCTAGACTCACAGTTTCACAGCTCTTTAATAAGAAAGTTATTTTAGACTTGAGTTCTATTATCCGGCTTGGAGGAGAAAAGGAAGATGCGTTATTCTTTTTAAACATGGTTTTAAAGTATTTATGGGATAGAAATTTAACTAGAGGTGCAAATAATTATGATGGAATAAATCATATTACTATAATCGAAGATGCTCAGTATTTTGCCCCTCAAGGTTTAACCAGAAAGTCAAAATTAACGAGCTATTTAGAAGACATCGCTCTATTGCAGAGAGGTACAGGAGAATGTTTAATAACTATAGCAACTCGTCCAAATATTAGTAAGGAAATATTGGCAAATAATGGAGTAGTAGTAACTTTCAAAAATCATATAGAAAAAGACATTATGAGTGAACTTTTAAATTTAGAATCTGAAAAGAAAAGTTATTTATCTATAATAGATGAAGGACAATGTATTATCCGGGTAAATTCAATAAAGGAACCGTTTTTACTTGGAATTCCTTACATAAAACGGAACTCTCTAACAGTTTCAGAGATATATAGAAAAAACGAGATGATTTTAGATAAACAACAAAAGAATTTCGATTTAATATCGTTAGAGGCTCCTAAATCTAATAATCTAGTAATTCAAAATGATGGTAAGATTAAAGTTTTGATACTTAAAGCGATTTTGCGAATAAAATCTTTTAGAAATAAACCTAAAAATGATAAAGGTATGCATTCTAAAGAAATTGATGATTTAGATCGTTCAATTAATAACGATTTAGTTGACCTAATTAATAATGATGAAAGTAGCGAATTTGATATCTACATCAAGAAGTTGTACACCGATCAGGAAAAACACAAATAATTTTTAAGACAATAAAATTCTTTTACTCATTAATGACTTTTTTAATAGGTATAGTTGGTAAACCAAGTGCTGGTAAGTCGACCTTTTTAAATGCTGCTTGTTTAACTAATGCTAAGGTGAGTGAGTTACCTTTTACTACGATAGAACCAAATAAAGGCGTAGCGTACATAAAAACAAAATGTGTCTGCCAAGATTTGAAAGTTGACGATAATCCAAAAAATTCTTACTGTGTTAATGGGGATCGTTTTATTCCTATTAATGTTCTCGATGTAGCGGGATTGGTTCCAGATGCCCATAAAGGAAAAGGGTTAGGAAATCAATTTCTTAACGATCTAATTAGAGCAGATGCTCTTATTCATATAATCGATATTAGTGGATCTTTAGATAAAACGGGTAAAAGAATAAAAATGGGTGAAAATGATCCTTACGATGACATTTTATTTCTTGAAAAAGAGATTAATCTATGGTTTAAACAGATATTAGAAAGAGAGGACTGGGATAAATTCGTGAAATCATACGCGCGGGAAAATAAAAAATTTATCGAGGAACTTTATAAAAGACTTTCCGGTATAAAGGTTAATAGAAAACAAATCATTCAGGCGCTAAAAAACTCAAGTTTAGAAGAACTAAGTCCATCATTATGGTCAGATAAAGACCTTTTAAATTTTTCTAAAATTTTAAGAGAAAAATCAAAACCTATCATCGTAGTAGCAAATAAAATTGATAGAGAAAATGGGATGGAAAACTTCAATAGATTGAAGAACAACTATACAGAGAAAATAATACCTTGTAGTGCTTTGGCAGAATATTTTTTAAGAACTTATCACCAAGAAAAAAAAATCGAATATATACCTGGGTCGGATAGTTTTAGAATTTTAGATAATGAAGGATTCAACCAAAATGAATTGGAAGGATTAAAAAACATTAAAGAGAAAATTATTAATCATTTCAGTGAAACGGGTGTTCAAGCAGCACTAAATTTTACAGTTTTTTCAACATTAAACCAAATTTGTGTATACCCAATATCGGATATTAATAAATTTTCAGATAACAAAGGGAATATTTTGCCAGACGCATTTTTGGTTAAGAAAGGTACATTATTAAGAAATTTTGTTAGAGATAAAATTCATACTGATTTAGCGAACCACTTTATTTTTGGGATCGATGCTAGAACAAAGAGAAGGTTAGGAGAAAACTATGAATTAAAACATAATGATATAATTAGAATTGTTACTGCTAAATAAGAGGATTATTCTTGCTTGGAAGTTAACAAAATATAGACTAAGATTATTATTAGCAATAATATCCCTAAAAGGACTAAAATAAAATTAAATATTTCTTGCTCTGGTTCCAATACTACTTGAAAGACAAATAATAAAATTAGTAAAAAATAGCTTTTTAACTTCATATTATTAATTCATAAAATATAATATATTTTAAAAAAATTTCTGATTTTTTTCTATTCTATTTGAATTTACTAAGAATTTAGAATTTTACATTTAATAGATGGTAATTTTATGGTTTTATTTTGATAGATAGATTTAATTTCTTTTTGATTTTGGCGGAGATTAAGTGGACCTGACGGGAATTGAAC
>JAGXNP010000227.1 GCA_019894885.1 Promethearchaeota archaeon
ATTAATTATACCATGAAAATTATTTTTATGAAAAAATTTGATGTTATCAACTAAGATTAGCATCATAAATACAAATAACAACATACAATCGAAGATAACGATAAAGCTATCAAAGCTTTTGAAAAAATTTTACATAATTTTTTAAAATAGTATTTAATATTTACGAATAGTATCAAATTATAAATAAGCCTAATTTAATTGGAAAGCTTAAAAAATCTAGATCCGATCCCCCGTTTACAAGTTGCTTTAGATCTTGAAAGGTTGGATGATGCTCTTAAATTAGCATCTAAAGTGGCACCATATATAGATATTTTGGAAGCAGGTACACCTTTAATAAAGTCTGAAGGTATAAAAGCTGTTCGAATATTAAAAGAAACTTATCCCGATAAATTAATTTGTGCTGATTTAAAAATAGCTGATGCGGGGTATCTGGAAGTGCATATGGCTGCTAAAGCAAACGCAGATATTGTTACTGTACTAGCCGATGCTTACAATATTACAATAGAGGAGACATTACGTGCTGCTGATGAGTTTAAGGTAGAAATTATGGCAGATCTTATTATGTCTAGACGCCCTAAAAAGAGATTGGAAGAAATAAAAACACTTAATTATAAAGGTAGAAGATTAAGTTACGCTTTAGTGCATAGTGGGTTAGACCGTCAAGAATCAAGGCATTCTCCTCTATCGGAATTAAAATCTTTAGCGGATGTATATAATTGTCCCAAATTAGCGATAGCTGGAGGTATTAAATTAAACGACATTCCAAAAATAAAACCTTACACAATAGATATTATCATTATTGGTGGTGCGATTACTAAATCAGAAAATCCAACTAAAGTGGCAAAACAGATTAAAGAAGCAATATTAAAAAATTGATAAATAACTTTACTTCATTGTATTAGTTTTGAGACTAAATCTAATCTAATACAGAGAAATTTACTATGCAATGAAGTGAAGTATTATGATTAACTTTTTCTAGTCATATTAGATAAATTTTTCACGCATTCCTTCTAAAAATTCATCAAGTTCTTTCATGTTTTTTTTCTTTTTATCATAAGTGACTTTCCCGCAATCTTCTTCTAAGTCGAAACACGATTTGATATACCTTTTATTCATGATTGTTAGCATTGATTTTATAAAGATTAGAAATTCCATTTGATACTTACTCATCTGTTTTACAAAAGAAAGAGTTTTAGTATCGAGTTGATCAAGTGGAAAAACCCTTGTAGGAAAATTCATGTTCTTTAATTCTTCTAATCCAATCTTATCAGCTGTGAGTAGAATTTTTTTAGCATAGCTTAGTCCAAATGCGAGTAAAGGTAAAAGAGTTGCTCCTGTCTGGGGAAATGCTGAAATTTCAATTTCCGGTAGTTTTAGATATAGGTCTTCCATTGGTCTATCTGCAAAGATTTTTAAGTCAGAAGCCAATATCAACATGACTCCAAAACCAACCGCGATGCCTTGAATTTGCGTTATAATAGGTTTTTTCATAAGGAGCATTGTTTCATTGACCTTCCTCCCCCACTGTTGAATAGTAGCGACATTCTTTGGATCACCCTGAATTTCTTTCAAATCGTAACCCGCAGAAAAGAATTTTTGACCGGTACTTTTTATCAAAATACATCTAACTTGTTCATCGTTGTCTGCTCCAATCAACTTTGCGTGTAACGATTTTAGCATATCACCGTTGAATGATTGTGCTTTTTCTGGTCTATTAATTGTAATTATAGCGATACGTCCTCTCAATTCATACAAAATTAAATCTTGATTGCTCATACGATAAGTAAATTGAAATTTTATTTAAAAGATACCATTAAAGAGCTAATTTATTCTTCACCGAAGCGAGACTTTGATAATGCAAAAAATAATGCAAAAATCGTTATAATATTAATTAACAAACGAATCTAATATAACTTATAATTAAAATCAAATTTAAAATGATATAATTAAAATGAGAACAATGAGAAAAGTAGCTATTATTGGGGTAGGAATTACCCCTTTTAGAGCAAGATATTTGGATAAAACATATTTCGAGCTCGCTTACGATGCGACAAAACTCGCTTTAGAAGATGCGAATAAAAATGGGGCGGAAATTAATCATAACAATTTAGAATCTACGGTATATGGAATATATAACGAGTTATTTGAAAGACAATTCATGCCAGATATCTTTATAAATTCATACATCGGCATGAACAATAAACCAGGGACTCGAATAGCTTCTGGGGGCGCTACTGGAGGTTATACTGTGAGAATGGCTTATTCGGAAGTAGCATCAGGGCTATCTGATCTATGTCTCTGTCTTGGTGTAGAAAAATGCAACGATTGTTATGACGAGCAGACAGGAGTAACTACTCCAGAAGTCTTGAACGCGATCGCATATTCAGCTGATATGACGTACGAATACCCAATGGGTATGATGGCCGCCAGTTCATATGTTTCAATGGTTAACGCCCATTACGAAGAATTTGGAAACCCGACCGAGGAACAAATGGCCTATGTCAGTGTTAAAAATCACGGAAATGCCATGTTAAACCCAAAATCGCAAGCTCCCATGAAAGTGAGCGTGGAGAATGTCTTAAACTCCCGTATAATATGTTTTCCCTTCAAATTACTTGATTGTTGTCTTTACTCCGAAGCTTCAGCTGCCCTAATTCTGGCAAATGAAGAAAAAGTGAAAGAGTTAGGAGTTGAAAATCCTATTTGGATAACGGGGGTTGGTGCAGCGAATACCGATTGTTTTATTGGGAATCGTGAAGATATGGGACGGTTATATTCGAATATCTATGCGGCGAAAGCAGCTTACAAAATGGCTAATTTGGATTATAACAATATCAAAAGCCAAATTGATCTTGCTGAGCTTCATGATGCCTTCTCTGGACAAGAGGTGATTTCGTATGAAGAACTCGGATTCGTACCATTTGGAGAGGGTGGACCTTGGATTGAAAAAACCTTCGAAAAACCGGGAGAAGGACCTTGGTTAAATGGAGAACTCCCATGCTGTCCTTCTGGTGGATTGATAGGTTGTGGTCACGCTGTTGGTGCAACAGGAATTATGAGTACAGGTGAAGCAGCTCTCCAATTAAGAGGAGATGCTGGTAAACATCAAGTATCAATTAATAAAGGGAGAGCTATATCTCATTCTATTGGAGGTCCTGGTGCGGCTTATGCTGCTATAATCGTAATGGCAAACGAGGAGGGGTTGAAAAAACCATGAGCGAAGAGTTTAAAGACCACCAAATTCGGGATGTCATAAAAATTAACTATAAATACACGATGGGTGGGCAATCAAAGTTTTTTATAGAACTAAAGAACAATAAAAAACTATTGGGTACAAAGTGTAAGAAGTGCGGAAAAACTTGGATGCCTCCGAGGATTAATTGTTCTGATTGTTACGAACCTGCGGATTGGTTGGAGCTTAAACAGACTGGAACTATTGAAGTGAGCACGATTGTTTGGTATACAACTTCAGCTTTTATTAAAGCTATACCCTATGGGATAGGATTTATAAAATTGGATGGAGCTGAAACGGCATTACTTCAGGGTATTTTTTCAGAAAATTTAGTCCCTTCAAAAATCAAGAAAGGCAAACGAGTTAAAGCAGTATTTAACAAGCAAAGGGATGGGAAAATGACTGATTTTTTCTTTGTTCCAGAGGATGAATATGATAATTGGATTTCAAAACCAGAATACGAGGGAGGAGTGTAGAAATGGAACGGGCAAGAGAAAACTTACATAAGATTGTTGAGAAAATGAACGATAATTCAAAAGCTCAAGCCGTATTTGTAACAAATATTGCAGGGAAAGATGTCGATTGGGAGATGATGTTCCAGTTTAATCTTGATAATGACGAACCCTTCTATTTGGAAATAAAAAATCAAAACTGTAAAGTTTTAGAGGGGACCAAATTTGAAGCAATAATTGTAATATCTGGAAAATCTGATGCTATCGTGAGAATTTGTGAAGGGAAAGGAGATTT
>JAGXNP010000228.1 GCA_019894885.1 Promethearchaeota archaeon
GAATCCAACAGTATTTTTGCTCGGCAGCGGAAGTTGAAAAATTCATCAAATCCGTAGAAGACATCACGAGCAAGGTTGAAAAACTTCCTCCTCTACCAAAATAAAAAATTAATCCGAATGAGAATGATCCTTCTAAAAAAACATAGTTAGGAGGTAACTGACTCCCGGCGAGAGTATTCGGAAATTAAAATATAGATTAAAACAACCAAAGTTAAAATAAAATGAGTTCTGAGCTTAAAATTACAAAGGAAGGCTTAAAAGATATAGCCGTGACCGTAGATTCGTATCGAATCCGCGTGTTAATTGACGCCAAACAAGAAATACTGAATTCTGGTGTCTATAACGAGAAGCAATACAATACAATTGTATTCAAAATGTTTGATGATGAGCTTATTAAATATAAGCTCTACAATTTTCTATCTCGTCAAAAATCTAACGATTTTAAGGCTTTAAAAAAATTTTCGGTCGAAAATTCTATACAAATAAGTAAAACGCTGAGTTTGTTAGAGTTATTGAAAAATGAGAATCTGATTGCAGTAAACGAAATCTATGACGATGTTGAAGGAGATGAAAACACTCCCACTTTGACTACTTTTAAGGATTTTGATATAAAAAGCTTCGATGTTAATCCCTCAAAAATAAAATCAATTTATGAACCTGTTAAAACTATTTTTGAAACAGATAACTGCTCTGGATGTGGTTTATGTGTTGGTATTTGCCCTGTAAATTGTTTAAATGTTTACAATGGTTTCGGTAAAATTGATGAAGATAAATGCATAAGCTGTGGTCTTTGTTATTATATTTGTCCACGTACTTACTTACCTGTAAGTGTTTTGAATATGGTTCAAGAAGGAGCCTCACAGATTAAAAACTATTCTAAAGTCGGACACTTTTTAGAAGCATATTCAGCAAGGACTAAAGTTGACGAAATTGCCAAATCTTGCCAGGACGGAGGAATAACAAGCACTTGTTTGCATTACTTATTTGACGCTAACATTATTGATATGGCATTAGGCGCTAAAATGAGCAATACTCCGTGGAGACCTGAACCAATTATCTTAGAGAATAAAGAAGATATTCTTTTAACGACGGGAACTAAATACGTTAACAACCCAACTTTAAAAAGTCTAAGCGAGCTTAATAAGAAAAAAGCTAACTTAGCAGTGGTTGGAGTCCCTTGCATGATGCAAGCTTTACTTAAATCAACAATCTACAATATTAGCATTCCCGCATTGAATCAAATAAAATATCGCATCGGGATTTTTTGTATGGAGTCATTCTCGTACGAATCTCTACTTAAGATTTGCGAACTTCTAAATGTTGATATCAATGATGTAAAGAAAACAGATATAAATAAAGGGAAGTTCTTTGTGTATACTACATCTGGTGATGAATTCAACGTGCCGATTAAAGAGATTGGGCAATTAGCCCGAGAAGATTGTGAGGTATGCTTTGATCTAACTTCTGAATCCGCTGATATTTCAATTGGTTCTATAGGGTCACCTTCGGGGTGGAATACCGTTCTCATCAGAACTGAAGTTGGAAAGGAACTCTATAACAATCTAATTGAAAACGATTTAATTGAATCAAAGAAACTTTCTGAAGTTAAACCAGGTTTACCACTCCTTGAAAAAATCGCTACATCAAAAAAAAATAAATGTAATAAACATATCGATAAAAAAAAAGAAGAAAATCTAAGATTCCCTCGATATTAAGTAATAAAATTCCTCCCTCTTTTTCCCAAATAAACCTTCTTTCGTTCTAAACCAAAAAATTAATATTAAATTTTATATTAAGAATTATAAGATCAAGAAATATAATGTCGTTAAAATGAGTTTAACTACTAGACCAAGCAACTTTCGGGAAAAAGTGTTTTTTCGAACACTTCGATCTCAAGTTGATGGAAACGCAAAAGCAGAACACGGATTAACTCAAATAAGAGGAATTGGAAGGAGATTCGCTCAAGCAATCGTAATGATTGCAAAAATCGACCCTAATTTAAGGATTGGTGCCATTACCGAAAAGGATCTAAACAGGATTGAAGAAATAATCTTAGATCCTATTACAAACGGCATCCCAGCTTGGATGGTAAATCGTAAAAATGACCTAATTACCGGGGAGAACCTACACATAATCGGAAATCGACTCGAATTATCGGTAAAACGAGATATCGATAGAATGAAACGCATTAGAAGTTATAAAGGCGTTCGACACCACCGAGGTTTAAAAGTTCGAGGCCAAAGAACTAAAAGCACTGGACGACACGGATTAGTCGTTGGTGTTATAAGAAAAAAGAAAGGACAGCCATAAGGTGAATAAAAATCGGAGATCCAAGAAGGTTAAAGAAAAAATTTAAAAAGCCTAAACGGCCCTTTGAAAAAGAAAGACAAGTCGAAGAACTCGAGTTTTTAGGAAAATTCGGTCTTAGAAACAAACGTGAATTTTGGAAAATGCGTACTATTCTCGGTAATTGGCGGAGTCTAGCTAGACAGTCCAGATCAATGCCTCAAGAAAGAGCTACCGAAGTTCAGCAAACATTAATCAAAAAGTTAGTTAAACTCGGAGTTTTAGGTTCGGACGCTGGATTCGAAGATGTATTATTACTTACCGTCGAAGATATACTAAGAAGAAGACTACAAACACTTGTTTTTGAGAAAGGCTACGCTAAATCTATCTATCAAGCACGGCAATTCGTTGTTCACGGTCATATTCAAGTACGTGGCAAAAAAATTAACGCACCTTCTTACATCGTTAAAAAAGAGGAAGAAGACATGATAGGATATGCTCCTAGCAGTCCTCTTTCCGCAGTTAAAGAATCTACTTAGTAGGTATTAATCATGAGCAAAGATGAAAAAGAAAAATGGGCAATCATTCACATCTTTAGTAGTTACAACAATACTATTGTCACCGCCACAGATTTAAGCGGTGCTGAAACGTTCGCTAAATGCACAGGCGGTATGGTCGTCAAAGCTGACCGAGACGAGTCTAACCCTTATGCCGCCATGCAATGCGGCTTTCGTGTAGCTAACGAGTTAAAAGATAAAGGCGTAAGAGGTATTCACATAAAAGTGCGGGCGCCTGGTGGAAATAAAAGCCAAACTCCCGGTCCAGGGGCTCAAGCATGCATCAGAGCGCTTGCTCGTTCTGGTCTGCACGTTGGCCGAATCGAAGAAGTTACTCCTAAATCTCACGACCACTGTCGCAGAAAAGGGGGGCATAGGGGACGTCGCGTTTAATTTTCATAAAGGAGTAAGCTCCATTCAGAATTCTGACATATCTATTTGTCGGGATCCTTTTCAATTCTGTTTAGATACTTCTTTTCAAATTTGTTTTTGAGTTTTTGATTCCAAATTATTATTGTATAGTTTTTCAATGATGATATTAAAAGCCTCATGAACTCCTTGCCCTGTTTTTGCTGATGTTAAGAAATATCCGAGAAAACTCCGTTCTTTCATAACCTTTTGAATTTTCATCTCGATAAAATTGACATCCTCAATTAAATCAGACTTATTGGCGAATAAAACAATCGGAATATCGCTACAATACTTCTTGAGTTCATTATGCCAATTTTCTATATGATGAAAACTTTCTTCACCTAAATCATTATCTTCAAGGCTAAAAACAATTATACACCCCTTACTTTCTCTATAAAATAAAGGATGTAAAAATTGAAAATCATCTTGGCCTGCAATATCCCAGAATATTAAATTAACTAAGTCCCCATCAATTTCTATGTCATATTTTGAAAATTGGGCACCGATAGTTTGGATATAATCTTGTTCGAAAGTTCCTTTGGTGAATTTTTTAATTAGAGATGTCTTACCTACTCCTCCATCACCAATAATAGATATCTTAAAGCTAAATTCCTGAGGATTAGTCATTAAATAATAAAATGCTTCTCAAATTTTATGGTATTTCTTATATAGAATTAGAT
>JAGXNP010000229.1 GCA_019894885.1 Promethearchaeota archaeon
GATAATAATCTGCCTGAAAGTAGTATTATTTTAAACGATCTTAACAAGGTTTTTATACCTTGTAGAGCGGTTTTGGAGATGGAGGCATTAACCTCCTTGTTCTTAGAATACTATAATTATGATCTTATTAAAGAAATACCAAAAAGTCAACCTTCAAGCCAAAAAGTCATTGAAATATTCCGAATTTTAGAATGCCAACCTCTTGAAAATATTATTAAATATTTTATTGATGGCGTTGTCCAAAAACTCAAACCAATAGTAATGTATGAAAGGGATCATCACGATCGCTTTAGAATGGGAAACGTTGTGGCTTATACGAAAACACGCGTTTGTCTTTATCTAGCTTTACATAGATTAAAGTTAAAATTTATGTTCATCAAGCATTTTATGGACATTTTTAAAAACAATGAATTTAAATTAAATATACCAGAAGAACAAGAGGATTTAGCACCTCACCTGTTTATTTCTTCCTTCTATAAGGACTATACTCGTAAGAATAAGATGAATCTTAAATTGATGCTCTCTTCGAAAAGAGTTTCAGAAAGAGTTAGAAAATTAATAGACCTTAAGGACATCATAACTAACGAGGATATAATTAACGCAATAACTTTTAAGAAATATTTAGACGATAATAATCGAATAAAATTTATAATGAGAGAAATTAAAGCTTCAATTTTCGTATGTAAAGTAATGTTCGCACAAATTGATGTATTTGATCCGTTTTCTGAAGGAAAGGAAGTCATGATTGATGCCGAAGAATTTATGTTAAACCAAGATTTTATTCCTGTATTAATCCCCGCTATATCAAATGCTTATTCTGGTAGTAATAAGGCTCAACTTGAAGATTTGTTTCGAGCGTATGAATTTATGATGAAAAGAGTATTAGAGGGTATTAATTACGCTATAGAAATAGCATCAGGTGGACAAATTCTTCTGGAATTAGATGATACAATATACAACTCAGGTAATATCTTCAACATCTAAGTCAGAATTTTTAATAAACATCAATTTTGCCTTCAACTCATTCAGTTTTAGTCTACTATAAAAAATGTTAAAAAATAAATTAGACTAAATATTTAGGAATGCAAAAATACACACATTTCGAATTTCTATGCTAAAAAGAGAAAATGATTCAACTCGATTTACACCAGATTTTAACGATATGTTAAAGATCGTTATTCTTAATAGCTTAGGCTTTTTTTTTATAGGTTTTTTAGTTCCAATTATTGCCCGATACAGTATGGTTGCAACTGCTATACAAATTAGTTTGATCGTTTCCTTTCAAGTATTAGGTCGAACCGTTAGTGGTACTCTCACAGGATTTTTAACTGATCGAGCGACTTCAAGGAAAAAGCTTGTTTTAATTGGATCAATTGGTCGAGGAATCTCATATTTCATAATTTATACCGCTATAATTTTAAACTCTCTAATATTGCTTGGAATCGGAACATTTATTCTAGGTTTTATGGCAGGTGTTTTTTGGGTGCCATTTAATACATTAGTAGCAGAAAAATCGAATAAGGATAATCGTTCTGAAGCTTACGGAAAAAAAAATTCTGCTAATGCAATAGGTCAAATGATTGGGGGCGTTATAGGTTTTATCCTTCTAATGATTCTTAGTTTTTTCACCAGTAATCCCTTTCTTATATACGCTAGTATTCCAATGTTTGGAATTGCTAACTTTTATGCGGGTTTTAAATTCAATCGAGAAGTGGACGAATCGATTAAATTTGACGATCCCTCAGGTAACCTTACTAACCCACTCATTAAAAAAAATAAAGAAAAACACCCTAAATTCGCTGGACCTATTATTTTAGGATCATTTTTCTTGATGTCAGTCTTATTTCTTAGTAATATTAACGGTTCAATCGCAAAACCTTTTTTAAATATATATGCTATAGAATATATCGAAAGTAATGTTCAATTAGTTACTTGGGCTTATCTACCCGCTGGGATTGTGGCTACTCTTCTCGCTCCAAAATTAGGCATTATAGTAGATAAATTCCGCCCTGCTTTAGGTATAACTATAACGAGCTTATTGGGAGCAATGGTTACTTGGTTGCTTGTCAACGCAGCAAATATTTGGGTTTTCTCGTTTCTTCTATTGATAGATATGACTATAATGATTGCTTCTGGACTAATTTTTCAAAATTTGTTAAGTAGAATATCGTTAAAGAATCGTGGAAAAATCTTAGGATCTGGTGAGTTTTTTCAGTTTTTAGGAAGTGTCATAGGCCCAATTTTAGGAGGAGTTGTCTGGGATTTTTACGGTCCAAGTTATCCTTTTATTATATCAATCTTCGTTGAATTATCACTGATACCACTTTACTTAGTCGTTGTTTATTACTTAATACCGAATTTAGCAGAAACTTATAGTATAGAAAATGAAAAAAAGAGTAGTGAAAATTAATAATTCTTAAAATTTAATTATTTAAGGTCTTTTACCTTTTAATGTGGTTTCTGCTCGTTCAATTTTCTTTTTACTGAATTCTTTAACTTTTGCCAATATTTTATCTCTTTTATTAGGTTTATTTAATTCTTTTGGCTCTTTGACATATCCTTTATTTATAGCGTTTCTATAGATTTCTTCTCCCATCTTGGTTCGTATAATCGCTGTAGTTAATTTTTCTTCTGATCCAAGACCTCCAAAAGAGATATCTGCATATATATTGGAAAAATCAGGACATGCATAGCAAGCAGGTCGTCCAATTTCGTGTAAATCAGAAAAAGATAAATGTAATACCTCATTATTTTTGAATTTCAGGATAAGATCTTCTCTAATATTCATACTGTCAACATCCTTAAATGAAAACTTAAATTTCTCTTCAAGCATTTTTCTATCCTCATCGCTAAATGAGAAATTTAAATAACAGAATAAACCTAACGTGTATTTAACGATGTGTGCCGGAAGTATGCTTAATTCTTGCATTTTTCTAATTGAATTAATCTGACAAGGAGTTCCAACTACCGCTATATTTAACAAATCTGGATTCATAACTTTTTTCAGGGTAATATTGGTAGCAATAAATGTATTATACTTTTCCAAACCAACAACTTGACTGGATAGATCATAATGAGACCCCGCAGCTTCTATTAATTCTTCTTTCGTTGTAGCAAAAAATGGAACTCTGTTAAATGGTCCTTTTCTTTTACAAACAATTGCTCCGTCTATTAATCTGTTGTCTAATAAATAACTTAAAATAGCGGTAATCGCACCACCATCAGTAGCTTGCTTTCTAATTTCTTCAGAAGTAGCATGACAGGAAGCAACTTTTATCTGATTTCCAATAGGAGCTTCATATTTAAATTTGGTATTTAATTGATCGTTTAAGACATGTGTTTGAGGACATATAAAATAACAAATACCACATTTAAGACATTTATCAATATTTACATATTTTGGAGGTCCTGAGTCTGAAATTTCAATAGCTTTTATTTCCCCAGCTGAACAAAAACTAACACATCCCCCACACTCTCCACATAATCCTGGTTCATGAACTTCTTTTATTAAATCTTCAAATGTTTTTGAAATTACATTATCAACCAATTATTTTCACCTATTTTCTATTAATTTTTAAAATTATTTTTATCTTAATTTAATATTCATTTGGCATTTTTTTAAGTTCTGCCAGTGAAAAAACAGGTCCATCGATGCAGACAAATTTACTCCCTATATTACATCGTCCGCATTTTCCGATCCCGCATTTCATTCGCATTTCTAAAGAATTAAGAATCTGTTCGTCTTTCCATCCCACTTTCACTAATTCGTCCACAGCTGTTCGTATCATAATCGGAGGACCACAGATAATTGCTACAGCATTATCTGGAGACGGAGCAACTCCCTTCACTATTGCCGCAACAAATCCAACTTTTCGAGTCCATCCCTCCTCTTCGCGATCGATTGTCAAGACCACATCTATATCGTCTCGTTT
>JAGXNP010000022.1 GCA_019894885.1 Promethearchaeota archaeon
CTTCTAAATCAACCGTAATGTAACAAAAACCTAGCTGTTTGAATTTAGTTTTAATTTGTTCAATATTTTTGTCAGTCATAACCGTCATAATATCTTCAGGCATAAGTTCAATTCGTGCTAGCTTTCCTTCGTGAAGTCTGACTCGTAATTGATTTAAATTGTATGAGTTTCTCAAGAATTTTTCAGCCTCCCTAATCATATCTAATTTCTCCTCGTTGATATCTTGATCATAGGGTATACGCGACGAAAAACAGGCCATTGAAGGTTTCGATTGCACTTCTAAGTTAAAGTATTTGCATATCTCTCTAATCTCTTGTTTGTTAATCTTGAAATCTATATAAGGAGTAGTAATATTTAATTCTTTTAATGCTTGCATTCCTGGTCTATAATCTGATAAATCATCTATATTTGATCCATCTAATATTAAATCAAAACTCCTTTCTTCCTTAATTTTTATGATATCCTCATATAAACCTGTTTTACAAATGTAACACCGATTTTTAGGATTGGCACGAAAATTTTTATCCCTTAATGGATTCCGCTCAATTATTAAATGTATCATGTCAGATTTTTTTGCAAATTCACTTGTTAATTTAATTTCTTCGTCAGGATAAAGGATTGATTTTTCAGTTACAAGCAGTGCTTTTTTAGCGTATTTATTTGAAAGATACGCTAATAAACTACTATCAACTCCTCCAGAAAACGCAATTATTACATTTTTATTTTCTAAAAAGGATGTAAGATTCTCAAGTTTATCTCTTAGATTCTTGGGTAAATCCATCGTTATTCTAATTCCTTAAAAAACTTGATGAGTAATAAATTTTTATTTTAGAAAATATAAGAAATACTAAGATTTAAATACTGTGTATAATATAGTATTGATAAGACACTATGAAATAAATACTATTTAGAAAAAGGTGCACTAAAAATTGATTAAAAAAGTAGAAGGAATGGACACTGAATTTCAAGAATACGCTTCCAAGTTTGAATCCGAAATAAATCGAGGTATATCGACTCTCAGCATATTATCTATAATCAATCAATATGGAGAAAATGGTGTACATGGTTATCAAATCTCAAAAGATCTTCTAGAACAAACGCATAAAAAACTAGTTATTGAAGAAGGAACGCTTTATCCAATATTAAGAAAACTCGAAGACGACAGGATAATAAAATCTGAAAGAGAGAAAGAAGGAAGGAAGAGAAAATATTATTACCTTACAGTCTATGGTGAGAAAATATACAATTATTTATCAGGATTTTATTCAATACTCACTGAAGCAATCTCACCATTATTCGATGTTAGTGTCCATTTAAAACAACACAAATATCTATATTGCCCCGCATGTGCCAACAAAATTGATCTTCAAAATTTAGAAGAAAAATATTGTGATGTGTGCGGGCACTATATTGAAAAAGAATTAGATGAAAGAGGTTTAAAAAATGAGTGAAAAAATTATAGAAAAAACAATTAAGGATTATTTAAAAGAAGTGAAGGCAAAACTACCTGACTGGATAAAAGACAGGAAGGAGCATAAAGATATTATATCAGAACTTGAAGAACACATTTGGAGTAAAGCAGAAGAATTGTCAGAAACGGGATACCCTACAGAAAATTCAGTGAAGTTAGCAATTACTCACATGGGATCTCCAGAGAACATTGCTAAAGAATCCAAGCGTCGTGGAACGCCAAAAGTATATATAACCGAAGAAATGTGGCCATTATACACGAAAGTTTTGATGATAGTGTTCTCAGTAATAGTCGTTGTAAGTATAATCGCTCAGATAGTTTTTAACTTAATTCTTGGAGGCGAACCTTTCATAGAGGTTCTTAGTTCAATATTTTTTGGAATTCAAGTTAGTTTAGTAATATCTTTTATTATTATATCCATTGTTTTCGTAGTACTGTCAATGGAAGGTTATTTTCCTGAGGACTTTAAATCTGAAAAAGACTTAGCGAAGGAGAAACTTTTAGTTAAAACCGCCGAGGAAAAAGGTTGGCCAATTTCCCAGAAAACGGGTAAACCGTTAAAACCATTCATAAAACCAATCGGTGAAATTATTGGTGGTGGTATTGTAATACTAATTGGGTGCTTATTCCTATTTCAACCGTTTCCTACAAATTTACTTGATTTACAATTTCTTATATTGCTTCGCTTTTTTGGAGCTTTCATAGCTGCTGAGGGTGCGTTAAACGTAACGAGAGGAATTATTGGTAATCGACAACCTAGTACACACCAACTTATTCACATCATCACGATCGTCGTTAAGTTGGCACCAATACCATTATTGGTAATCTTGATGAATCAACCTGAAATATTCCCAATCCTTAATTGGGATGATGCCACTGAAACATTTGTCAATATAGGAATTGCTCCCGAATTCTATGGCATTTACATGAATATTATCGTTCTCATAATTGTTGGTTCCGTACTATTACTAGCAGAAGATATGTACAAAATATTTAAAATACAAAAATACAAAGTATAAATCAATTTCTTTTTTTTTTAATTTTTATTAATATTTACCGTAAATTCTATTTTTTTAGAGAATTTTAGATAATTTAGGTTGTTTTAGCGTAATTTAGAATTAAGATTGTGTGTGTTTTAATTTACCCCGTATAAGTCGAAGTTGACTTAAAATTTTTTAATATAAGAAACGATTCGGGGATTAACCACAGAAAAGCTGCAAGAAGCATCATCCATTCAAGAAAGGGTCTTATCACTGAATTAGGTGGAAATAAAAACAAAATACTTACTATAAATGGACCTACCATCATGTAGAGCCCTAGAAATCTCGGAAACATTGTTTTTTTTAATTTAAATAGGACTGCTATACCATTAAATAACGCTCCAAAAGCTAATCCTGCGAATATAATAATTGAAAAAGTATAATGTAATCCCAACTCGGTAGTTCTATCCTCACTAAATAGCCCTATCCCAAACAATCCGACTGCTCCTGAGAGGAGCGAAAGTAAACCAAAAAAAGCGAGTAAATCGATGTTTATACAATAAATTCTTTTAAAAATAGACTCATTTGAATTAAAAATAATACTTTTAGTTTCTGAAACTATTATTTTTGTTATGTAGAAAAAGATAGGTACAAGAAAGCAAGCAGTTGTCATTGCTATAGCATCTAAAATGAAAGGAGCGGGAGTATAACTAATTGATCCTAAATCACTAATGTAATTGTCAATTACGTTATAACTTTCTGGACCAAAAAAATATGCAATTAGCACCCCAATAAGAAGTCCAGGTAAAAAAGTTATTAAACTTACATAAATACATATTTTAATTAATTTTTGATTCAAAAAACGGTTAAAAAGACGATTTATTTTTATAAATAATAAATTAAGCTGGCTCATTTACTTTTGTAATTTGCATTTGTGTTTAAAATTACCTAAAAATAAAAAAAAAAATAAAAGAAAGCCTTTAATAAGCCTTTTTTAATTTAGAATATTTGCCTACTTTTAAAAAGTTTCCAATCATCCCACCTATAATGCCTACAATTATTAAAACTATTACCCAGAAATAAATGATGAAGGTAATGTTTGTGGCAACTTCTGGTATGGAAGATATTATTCCTCCTGAAAACAGCGATATTGGAAAAATCTGTGGTTCGTTAAGGAGAAATAAAAACAATGGGATATATGAAATGTTGTAAATAGCTCCAATTATTAGAAAAACTTGTTGACCTGTATAATTACTAACTCCGATTACGAGCCGAATTAAACTAAATAAGCCACTAACGAAAATTAAAAAACCAAAGATTTGAAGCCAATCTAAGAAAGCTTGTTGCATCAACCCCGTGACTGAAAAAGGTTGGATTATTAATAGTAAGCCAAAGATTATTCCTGCTGTAGTGCCAAATATTAATTCACCAATTGTAACAGGCTGAGTTTTTTTAATCGCCCTTTTCTCCTTGGCTTCCTCTAACTTTTGCTTTCTTAATGCCTTCGCTTCATCCAATTTTTGTTTCCGAAGTAATTTAGTTTCAATTCGCTTCTCTTCTCTTAAAATTCTCTTTTCAGCTAACTTCTCGTCCATTCGTATTTTTACTTCTGCGAGCTTTTCTTTTCCAATTAACTTAGCTTCTTCTATGCGTTGCTTAGTATAGGCTCTCGTTTCTTCCATATCTTCTTCAGTAAAGTTAAATGGGAAGAGAATCGCTAATCGTCTAGGTATAATTCCAAAATCTTCCGGTAAGAAACCTTCCATCGAAAAGTAAACAAATACGATAGTTATTACGATGGCAGCTATAAGACAGCCGATCCAAATACCAGATAGCATTCCTCCTAATACTTGCCACCATACATCAATTCTAATAATGAATTGAAAAACTGCAACTATGATGTTAATAAATATAACAATTCCAAAGAAGAATAATAACGATCTTAAGTAGAAATCAAAAAGTTCTTGGGTTAAATAGAATTTTGGGGTACCCCGAAGTTTATATAACTTAGCTATGCTTTCAGGTGGACCCATTCTACGAATTGCTTCATGTAAATCTGCGTTAGATACTTCTTCTCCTTGAGAAATAGTCCGTGCCTCACCGTATAACTGCGCTTCTAAATCCTCAAGCACATTTTTTAATTCATCTTCCTTCCATTTTAACCATTCAGGAAGTTTTTGTTTAACTTGAGCGATATAATTCTTTACAACTTTGTTCTCGGATTCACTCATATTATTTCACTTTATTATTTAGTCATTTTTTATTGAGATTAATTCAATATTTTTATAATATACTAATGCTAATATTCTATTAAAAAAAATGGAGACCAATTTTAGAGTTTAATGAATTTTTACTAAAACCTCTTAGATTAAAGACAAGCTAAAAACTTAATATTATACTTAAAAATGGGGAATAAAGCACAAGATATCGAGGAAAAAGCGAAAAGACGCAAGTATGGCCAACATTTAACATCTTTTGATATTTTTTATAAATATATTCTTCCCGATATTAAAAACCTATTAAGGAACTACTTATGGGTTGACCTATACTGTGGTGAGGGGAACCTCATTTTACCAATACTGAAAGAAATACCGCCTGATGAGCGAGAAATTTTTTTCAAGGATCACATTTTTTTGGCTGATGTGCATGAGGAAATGGTTAAAAGATGTATATCAAACGCTGAAACATATGGAATTTCAGGAGAGATTGCATGTACAAATATTAAATTATGTGATAATCTCGAAAGTTTTCCTAAGATATTAAAGCGTAAAAAATTTCCTATTTTTCATATTACAAATCCACCATACTTATATTTAGGATACATTAAAAAGCATAAAGAAACTCAAAATTATTTGGACTATTTTAAATCCGAGAATGAAGGATATCAAGATTTATATCAAATTGCTATGATAAATGATTTACGCAACAAAATAGGCAATCTAATCTATATCATCCCCTCTAATTTCTTATTTGGTGCATCTGTTTCTAATAAAGTTCGACGGGATTTTTTAAAATATTATAGAATAACGAAAATGATCATATTTGAAACTGGCATGTTTGAATTTACTGGAACAAACATTTGTATTAGTTTCTTTAATAGAAAAACAGATCAAAAGGATGAAATTCAATCTTTTAAAGCTATTAAATTTAATAAGAAAAACACTTTTTTGAATAGAGAATATCATTTAACCCCAAAATATAAATATCGAGCGGGTTCTGAATTTGATGATTTTTTAGAAGAGTATACTGCGCATAATCCATTAAAAATTAGTTATTATTTACAAAACGATGAAGTTTTAAAAAATTCAGGCCCATATGAGATCTCTGTCATCGATGCTAATAAATATGAAAATAATCATTATAGAGAGTTGATTCTCAGAGTAAATAAAAATTTACAGGAGAAGTTGCATAACAACATTCTTTACGCCCGAACTATAGATACCGGTTCTATTGATGGAAGAGCAGGTATAGGAATTATTAAGGAACATTTTGGAGTTAGTGGGATTTATGTATCTGGGAATACTTATCGCACCCATCCCATCCAGATATTTCTTAATCCAGAGTTAACCTTTAACGATCAGCTTTTATTACGGAATTATTTTAATATAATATTGGAACATTTTAGAGAGAAGTTAGATAGCGAATTTCTAACAACATATAAATATTCTAACGCAGATTATACAAGAAAATATCTTGGATTGACTCAAGTTAGGGGAATAATTGAGACATTCCCCTATGAACTTGAAGTAGAGAAAAAGAAGCATTTGATTACTTTAATTAAAAAAGGAAATGTTATGGAAATCATTAAATTGATTGGAGATTATAAAGCAGAGCAAAACATTTGAATTTTATCATTTCACATTTATTAACTGCTTTAAAACCGTACATTCTCTATTACTTTAGCTACAAACTCGCAAAAAAGAAAGAAATTAATCCTAAAAACATTCCTATTTTTAGTAGTAAGCTGATTTTTTTTAAATCTTCTTTTCTTAAATCTGAAATAAGCATTAGAACGATCGTGTATCCTACCTCGATTAAACTAATAGCCATGAAAATAAAGAAAAGGAAAATATTGAGTATATTTGTAAATATTGGTAAAATAAAAAACACAACCGCTAATAAAGCGAATATCACCGAAATATTTCTAGAAGCTTTAATTCCGACTTTAATAGCTAATGTTTTTACACCTTGATTCTTATCTCCTTCGATGTCTTCACAACCTTTTATAATCTCTCGAGCCACTAAAAGAGAGAATGCAGTAATAAAAAAATAGAAGATATATGGAGGGATAATTGAACTATTTAAATACGCACCATACACTAATCCAATCGAGAAAGAAACACCCACAATAATATTTCCGAAAAAACCACTTTTTTTACCCCACTTTGCGTAGATCCAACCAAGAAACCCAAAGAAAGATGCCAATGCTAAATTTATCAGGGTTAAGCTAAAAATGAGCGTATTTAGATAACTTAGAATTATTCCGATGCCAAGAAAAAGAAAAAAAAGTTCTTTAGCTTGTTTCAAACTTATTGAACCTCTTGGAATAGGACGTTCTGGTCTGTTTATTTTATCAATTTCGATATCGTATATATCGTTGATAATCATACCTGAAGCTGCGATGAAAATATATGTAACAACGCCTAGAATGATATTTATCGTTACTTTGTCAAAAGGCACATTTAATCGCGTATTTAATAACCCGATAACTACGGACAAAGCTCCCATTAAACAATTAATAGGTCGAGTTATCTCAATAGCGTTTTTAAACTTCATAGAGTGGAAAGTTTTTTTTTATTTTAAACTATAATTCTTTTTTCGATTTTTACCGGATTCCTTAATTTCATCGATGATTGCTCTTAAAGAATTCCCATTATCCTTTATAACATGATTTTCTAAAAATGTTCCCATTACAATGATATCAGCTCCTGCTTCAACAATACTTCTTGCATCTTCTTTAGAGCTTACTCCTCCTCCTACAATTATCGGAATACTTAAAAAACTTGAACACAGTTGAATAATTTCAGATGGAATTCTTTCGCTACCAGAACCTGCTTCTAGGTATATAAACTTGAAACCAAAGTATTCTGCAGCTAATGAATAAGCCGCCGTTAATTTAGGTTTTTTTCTTGGAAGTAGCTTAGCTTTACTTATCCAACCAGCAGTGCCACCAGGTTCAATAATTAAATATCCGGTGGATAAAATTTCGAGATTTGCCATTTTAACAGTATAGGAGGCAAGCGCTTGTTGTCCTACTATAAAATAAGGATCCTCCGAATTTAATATCGACATAAATAAAATAGCGTCCGCTTCTTTTGAAAGATTGGCAACACCTCCAGGAAAAATTATAATAGGTAATTTCACATTTTCCTTTATGGCCAATATCGTTGCTTCGACGAAATTTTGGTCAAATACCGTGCTTCCACCGATTAAAATGGCATCAGTTCCAGCTTGTTCAGCTAAAAGGGCCATTTTTCCCGCTTTAGAAGGACTTTGTTTGGTGGGATCAGGATCTATTAAGGAAAAGTGAAGCGTACCATCTTGATTTATTTTATTTATTAGATATTCGTAGGTGCTTGTCTTCAGAGAATTTCTTTTCAATATATTAGCCATAAAATTCACTTGTTATAATTATTTAACTTTTTTTGTATTTATTAACATTCTTAATTTTATCATATACTTGAATAGCTTGTCTTTTCCATTCTTCAAAATTTTCAATATTTATTGGAAAATTCTTGTATAGTTTTGATATTTCGTTCATCCGTATTCTCAAGTAATTTAAATCCAATAAAAGGTTTGGCTTAGAAATTCCTTTTAATGCTTTAGTTACCAAATTAAGTACGGGTAATTGAAATTCTCCTGTTGATGAAATTTCAAGTATTTCTTCACCGCTCAATAAGTCTTGTTCTAAAGCAAAATTTAAATCTTCGTTTGGGAGTATTTGGAGCGTCATTCTTAATAAGTCTAAAGAAGCAAATTCTGCACCAAAACTAGTCATAACTTTATGGTTATAATTCCATAATGATTTAACAGAGTAATTCCCTTTCTCAACCGCATTTATTGCCGTATTGGCAGCATAAAGACCTGCTCTCATCGAAGGATCAATGCCACCTCCATGAAGGGGGTTAACTTGACAAGCAGAGTCTCCGACGAACATAATTCCATTATCAGTGCACGACCAAAGAGGCCTTCTTACAGGCACTACACCTCCACCTGACGAAATTATTTCGTATTTTGAGGTTTTTATGAATTCGTTAAAAACATTTTGATGATATAAGTCTTTTACTTTGCCTTTAAGATTCATGAATGTTCCTAAACCAATATTGACAGATGATTCGTTTTTAGGAAAGTACCATATATAACCGCCTGGTGCTTTATCTTGATTTAATATTATTGAAATATAATCGGGATTTTTAATTTTTAGATCATGTGGGGAAAATTTAACAATTTCTCGATAACAGAGGATACTATCATCTTTCGATATTTCTTTCTCAACCAAGATACTTCGTACTTTTTTTCTCAGCGGAGAGTAAAATCCAGATGCATCTATCAATATATTAGAACGTAAATCAACCTTATCGCCACTGTTGAGTTTTACCTTTACTCCATTTACTATGTTTTTATCGTATAACAAATCCAAAGCTAGTGTTTTATCCAGGAATTGATCTACTCCCGAATTAATAGCTTCGTTAAGCAATCGTTGTCCAAATTCTAATCTATTTATGATGTAACCCGCTTGTTTTGGATCAGTTAAATCAATGCTCTTCTTTTGATCTGGTGAATATAATTTAGCACCCTTAATTCGACAAGATAACTCTTCATTTTTAGGATGATTGATTTTAAGGAAATCAAATATCTCTGTTCCAACAGCATCACCACATATTTTATTGCCAATATCTTTCTTAGCTTTCCTATCGATAAGGCAAACTTTTAAGCCTTTTTCAGCTACAAACCGAGCAGCGACACTTCCTCCAGTTCCCGCTCCAACGACAATCACATCAAAATTATTATTTAAATTTTCCATATGAATCTAGTAAAAAAAAACTTATTGATTAAATTAAAGTTAATAAGAATACACATACCACAGTAGCAATAGGGATTGTTAAATCGTCCCATGTCGATGGAGAAACTAATTCAATTATGGTCGCCAAAGCACTTGTAATTAGCGAATATAAAAGAGCAACTTCAATTGCGAGATGTACTTGTGTTATCGGATTTGTAACTCCTAAAAAGGTGAAGGCAATGAAGCAAAGTATAAATCCACTAATAAAAAAAGTAATAGATCCTTCTAAAGATCGAGTAGTCTTTAACCAAGGGAGATTAATTTTTCTTTTACCGTATTTTTTACCAATTACTGATGCTAAGGTATCTGAAATAATCATTAATAAAATTCCCGCTATTGGGAAATACATTTGATGCGGTGCAACGATGACGAAAAAAGTAATTAATATGGTAATCGAAAGGCAGTAATGAAATGGTCCCTGTAGATAACCTACTTTTTCTTCTGCTTCTTCTCCAATTGAATTATATAAATCTTTTAGTGGTTTTACACTGCTTTTCTTTGAACTTAAAAGAGTTAAAACTGTCATTGAACCAGCTAATATTACGGCCCACCAGGGCCAAGAATAATAAGGTGCTGTCAAAACCGCTAACCCAGCAAATAGATGCACCGCTTTACGAGCTTGAAATTTAGTAATTTTGTCTCTTTTTTTCAATTGGACGGGTATTAGAATAGTAGCAAACACATATATATATGTAAATAATAGAATCAATAAATCTAATAAAACACTCATAGAATTCAGCTTCGTTTTTTTTTTTAATTTTAAACAAGTAAGATTTTTATTTATTAAAAACAAAATCCCACTCTTTATACTCTTAAGTGTTATATTCAATGGAATCAAAAAATTTTTTGATTTAAATAAAGTTATTTTTTATTCCGTATTTTAAAATTAAAGTATTACATAATGGGAAGAAAAATGAATAATACATATTCAGAAGAAGAAATTGAAAGATTACCGTTTATGGATAAGAATCTTGATTTGGAAAAAAGAGTTGAGGATTTATTAGGCAGATTAACGATAGAGGAGAAATTTAAACTGAGTTCAGGTAGGTTTATGTGGCAGACTAAACCTATTAAAAGATTAGGTGTTAAACCTTTCATCATGTACGATGGACCTCACGGCGTTCGACCTGACACTATGCGTGAGATTAAATCTACATACTTTCCTTCCGCTATATGCAGGGCTGCCACATGGAATCCAAAACTTTCTTACGATTTTGGAAAAGCTGTGGCTGAAGAAGTTCGAGAAGTAGGAGCACATATGTTATTAGCTCCTGGAATTAATATTCATAGAACTCCAATGAATGGCAGAACTTTTGAATATCAAACTGAAGATCCCTACTTAAACAAGGTTCTAGCTGTAGCTACTGTTAAAGGAATTCAAAGTCAAAGAATAGCAGCATGTGTGAAACATTTTATATGCAATAATCAAGAAACAAATAGGCTTACGGTTAGTTCCGAAGTAAGCGAGCGAGCATTGCAAGAAATGTATCTGCCCGCTTTCAAAGCGACCGTCCTGGAAGCGGATGCGTGGTCTTTCATGACATGTTATAACAAAGTAAATGGAATTTATGGCTCAGAAAACATCAATCTATTGAGAGAAAGATTGATGGGAGAGTGGGGTTTTAGAGGGTTTACCGTATCTGATTGGAATGCTACCGCTTTTACAAATACAGCAGGATGTGTTAAGGCGGGACTTTCTCTCGAGATGCCTACTGCAAAAAAATATAACAAGAGTAAGATGATTAAAGCCTTTCGGGAAGGACAATTTGGAGTAGACAACCTGAATGATAACATCAGAAGATTAATCAGAGTCATGCTTCTTGTTGGATTGTACGACGATGAAAAAGCAATACCTAAAGGTAGTAGAAATACTCCTGAGCATCAAGCTATAGCGCGTAAGATTGCGGAAGAGGGAATTGTCCTCCTGAAAAATGAGAACGCTAGTTTACCATTAAATATTAATAAAATAAAAAAGATTGCTGTCCTTGGTCCGAATAAAAACTATAAATTAGTAGGAGATGATTTTTTATCTGGCGGGGGCAGTTCAGTTAATTTTCCTCCATACGAGATTAGTCCTCTTGAAGGGTTGAAGGAAAAATGTTTAAACCGGGTAGAGGTCACGAATGTACCTTCAGAAGCTGATGCAACAATTATATTTGCTGGATTAAATCATGATTCTGGCAAGGACGCTGAGGGTGAAGATAAGAACTCGTTTGAATTACCTAGTGAGCAAATTGAACTAATTCAGAAAACTTCTAAAGAGTGTTCTAATACAATCATAGTTCTAATCAACGGTAGTCCTATAGCCATGAATAGCTGGATAGATAGCGTATCTTCTGTTGTTGAAGCATGGTACGGAGGTATGGAAGCAGGAAAAGCGATTGCAAGCGTAATTTTTGGAGACACCAATCCTTCCGGAAAACTTACCATAACTTTTCCAAAGAGATTATCAGATTCGCCCGCCCATGTTTCTAAAAGAACTTTTCCGGGTGATGACAAGGTGTATTATGACGAGGGCATATTTGTTGGTTATCGTCATTTTGATGCGAGAGATATTGCACCGCTTTTCCCTTTTGGATTCGGTTTATCGTACACAACTTTTAGTTACGAAAACTTAATGATTGACAAGAATAAGATAAGAAGTGATGATGAAATTAAAGTATCCGTTGACGTCACTAACTCTGGAAGCGTTGAAGGAAAAGAAATTGTTCAATTATATGTACAAGATGTTGAATCAAGCGTAGAAAGACCAATAAAAGAGTTAAAAAGGTTTGAAAAAGTTTTTCTACATCCCAACGAAACGAAAACAGTTTTATTTGAGTTGAAAAAAGAGGATCTTTCCTTTTATAACGAAACTGTCAATTCTTGGATTGTTGAAAACGGCACATTCAAAATACTAGTTGGTAGTTCTTCGAGAGACATTCAACTCCAAGGAGAAATTGAATATATAGGGTAACTCAAAAGATTTTTTTCCCTTTTGTACTACAACAGTTTTATTAATCTATGCCTTAGATTAAATATTTTTAATTCGCGCTTTATTATAAGGAAAAAAAAAAGAAAAAAATGTAATTATTAAAAAAAGTGTTTAGATTTAATCTTCAAAATATTTTGCGCCTTCTTCCATAGCGATAGATAGAATTTCACCATATGCAATTGCGTCTTGAAGGTTTCCATCTATCACTAAATCACCTGACATATACGCACTAGTTGAGTCTATCTCACCAGAAGACAGCCCTGACCAAGTTGCACCTGTTGCAGACATGGTAACACTTGGATCTTCACCATCCCCTTCACCATAATCTACTGTTCCATCCCCTAATTTTACCCAATATTTATAATTAGCGTCTGTAATTACGAGTTGAACCATCATAGTATCAATGTCTTCTAATTCTTCTTTTAAATCCTCGCTTTCCTTAGCCATCTGTTTAACAAATTCATACATATTGAGGGAATCGGAGGGTTTACTAGCACCCTTTTCTCTCATTTCTTTTAACTTATTTATTAAATTCTGGTCAACCATTTTTTATTTCAACCTTAAATTAGTACAATAATGAGATTATAGTTTAGATTACTTCTTTAATTTATTTAAAGTTTTATTTTTTGTCGATTTTTTATTTTTATATCGATAAATTATATATACGATATTATTCTCCGAAACTCACATCTAAAACTTTTTAATTTTAAGCAAACTTAATAAAATAACGTTAAATACTTAACTTCTGTTATATTATGTTGAGAGTAGGTATAATTGGATGTGGCGATATCGCAAACTTAAACGTGTTAGGATATCTTCGTTCCCAAGAAACTGAACTCGTTGCGGTAAGTGACACTAATTTGAAAATTGCCGGTAATAAGTTAGAAAGATGGGGCTTACGGACAGTTCCAATATACGAAGATTATGAGAAAATGATTGACCGCGAAGATCTTGACATCGTAGAAATATTAACGCCTCATCATCTTCACGCTCCAATGACAGAATATTGTGCAAAAGCGGGAGTTCCTGGAATTTCAGTGCAAAAGCCAATGGCTCATACGATAACAGATTGTGAAAGCATGATTCGTGTTTGTAACGAAGAAAATGTAAAACTTAAACTATTTGAAAACTTTAGGTTTTATCCCGTTTATTTAAGAGCAAAAGAGCTGTTAGATCAAGGAATAATAGGTGAACCTTTAAATTTCAGAATAAATACCATTACTATGGGAGGTCCAGGTATGCCAGTAGATATGACAGCTCTTATTTGGCGTCGTAATATTGATAAATGTGGAGGAGGTCTAATGATATACGATGATGGGATTCATAAATTCTCAATGGCGCTATGGTTAATGGATCAAGAGAAAGTTGATGAATTATATAGTTGGATCGATTATTTTTCTACGGTAAGGGATTCACCAAGTCTCATTTTTTGGAAATATCCTAGCAAAGAATTAGATGATCCCCCTAAATATGGTTCAATGCAGTTTACTCTTGCTCCTAATGTTTATTATCCAAGTAATTATTACGATTGTGACGAATTCATTGAAATCTCTGGAACGAAAGGCATGATGTGGTTAAACCAGTGTACTTGTGGGGGAAATATAATATCTAAAACTCCTCAATATCCTCCTATTGTTGTGTATTGTGGTGGTGAAGTCAAAACCTATGGAGAAGAATTACCAAGGGATTGGAGATATTCTTTTATTAATTCTACTGAACATTTTATTAGTGCTATTCAAGAAGAGAGCGACCCAATTTATACTGCTGAACAAGGGAAGAATTTAAGCATTTTTGCTAAAATGCCATTTATTTCGACTCAACAGAAAAGGATTGTAAGGTGGGATGAAATTACTCCAGAAAATGAGCAAAATGGTTCTTGTAGCGTAAAAGAGCTTGTGGAAGTGGATGGAGGAATATTTAGAAAATATCTTAAAAGTGTTAGAACGGATAGAAAAAAAGGGATTCAAGAAGGATTAGAGCATAAAGAATTTAAGTATCAATACGAACTTTAATTTTTTTTAAGGGAATTCTTTCAATGATATTTCTTTACCCAATTCAGAAGATCTTATAGCAGCTAAATTGAATCTTAAATTATATTTGGCTTGTTCACCAGATAATATTGGCTCTTTGTTTCCTTTTACAACCTCTATAAAATGTTTTGTTGCATTAATAAAGCTTTGTTTCCAGTCTTTTTCAAATTCGTTAAAAGTTTCCACTTTACCATCGCGAATTATAACAATAGGAGCAAAAATATCTGATTTTGACATAGAATTTCCAATAGAAGTCCCTTGATTTATTTTCATTATTCCTCTGCTTGCGATTATTTCTATAAATTCATCCGTAGAATAGTACTTAGAAGGGATTTGCATTTCTGGCATTAAAGAGAATTCCATGTACCCATATTGGGGAACAAGATGCTCTTGACTTTGTATATATTTGAACATTACATATGCTGGCGCATCTAAACCTTTAAAATTGCCCGTCCATGCAAACACTTTTTCGATTTCTTCTCCAAAAAACCACGAAGCTAAAGAAAAAGCGTGCCAACCGTTGTCAAGTAGGACAGGTGAGCCTGCTTCAGCACCCCCAACCATTTTAGGGTCTTCTCTCCATTTTTTAGAATCGTTTGGAACCATCCAGCCTCCTTTACCGCCCATTGCGATTTTTATTCTAATGGAGGAAGGATCGCCAATGTAATCTGAATCAATTATCTCTTTAGCCTTTAATATGTGTGGAGCAAATAAGAAATTTTCATATATTGAAAGAGTTGAGCCAGAATCCTTACATTCTTCAATCATCTTATCGGCTTCTTCAAGAGTTAAAGCCATTGGTTTTTGGACCGAGATTGCTTTTACTCCCTTCTTGGCAGCGTAGATAGCTGCATCGGCGTGGAGATTATGTGGAAGAAGAATTTCAACAATATCTAATTCTTCTTTATCTAACATTTCTTTGTAATCAGAATATATTCGGGTATCCTTATGTAGTTTAAATTTTTTAATTTTATCTTTAGCTTTATCTATAGTTCTATTGCATAAACATGTAATTTCAACATCTTCATTATTCAAATATCCAAGAATATTTAAATCGAAAATGACCCCCGTGCCAATAATTCCAACTTTCAGCATATCATTTAATAAAATTATTTATGAAATTTATATAACTCTGTTTCTCTATACAAGAAAATTAAACTTAAAAAGAATTATTTGTAGTTAAATCTATACTAATAAAAATTCTAATAAAGTTAACAAATAAATTACGAATTTATGTTTAAACAAGCAATAGTCAGGAAACCATGCAAAAATTTTCAATTTGGGATTTCTACATCCAACATAGGAAAACCTGATTATCAAAGGGCGTTACTACAGCATTCAAAATACGTAGAAGCACTGATAAAAAGTAAACTCTCTGTAATTGCATTAAATGAAGACGATCGCTTTCCAGATTCTACTTTTGTTGAAGATACCGCGATAGTTGATAAAGAATTCACTGTAATTACTAATCTTGGAGCAAAAAGTAGACAAGGTGAAGAAATTGAAATTAGCGATAAATTAAAGACATTTTACGACAATGTTGAATCAATAAAAAAACCTGGTACGTTAGAAGGAGGAGATGTAATGAAGGTTGAAGAACATTATTATATAGGACTTTCGAATAGAACAAATAAAGAAGGAGCCAATCAATTAAAAAAGATTTTAAAAAATTACGGATATTCTTCATCCACAGTTCCTCTTAAAAAAGTTCTTCACTTAAAAACGGGAATATCTTATTTAGGAGATGCAATTTTATGTGTATCAGGGGAATTTAAAGACCATTCTGATTTTAGGGAGTATAATCTTATTGAAGTTCAAGAAAGTGAAGCTTACGCAACAAATAGCCTTAGGATAAATGAATATGTGCTTATACCACAGGGATATGCAAACTTAAAGAAACAAATCTTAAACTTTAATTTTAAAGTCTTAGAACTTGAAATGTCTGAATTTGAAAAAATGGATGGAGGACTTTCTTGTCTCTCTCTTAGATTTTAAAAGTTTCAACTTTAATATGTTTTAGACAATAAATTTATGTCTTAAATGATTATTTAGATATAATTTTACATTAATTATAATTAAACTTTGAGTGGATTTGATAAGATAAGGTGTCCGAAAAAAAAGAAGTAGATTCTCTTCTAGCTTATAGAAGAGCATTATTCCGAGGTTGTGGATATAGTTATGAGGATTTAGCGAAGCCCCGCATTGCAATTGTCAATTCTTGGAATGAGATTAACCCAGGGCATATTCATTTACAAAATTTAAGCACTTTTGTAAAAGATGGCGTGAGAGAAGCGGGAGGAACACCTATGGAGTTTAATACGATAGCTTTATGCGATGGAATTGCTAATTCAGGCAATAATTCTAAATTTGTTTTACCTACGCGAGAAATCATTGCTTCATCAATTGAATGCACAATTAAAGCCTATGAATTTGATGGAATGGTAATGATCTGTTCTTGCGATAAAATTATTCCTGGCATGCTTTTAGCTGCTGCTAGATGTGATATCCCAACTATTTTTCTAACTGGGGGTATAATGGAACCTAAAATTTTTACAACTGGTTCATTAAAAGGAAAGACTTATGTCACATCCGATATAAAAGAAGCGATTGGTCAATATAAATCAAAGAAAATAACTTTAGATGAATTTCACCTTATTGAGTCCGAAACTTGTTGTTCTCCAGGAGCATGTAATATGATGGGGACTGCAAACACGATGGCGTGCGTTGTTGAAGCGTTAGGGCTTTCTTTAACGGACTGTGCTACTCTAAGTGCTATTGGAACGGAGCGTCAAGAATTGAGTGTAGAAACCGGAAAAGCAATAGTAAATCTTGTAGAAAAAAAAATAACTGCTTTAGATTTAATAACTACTCAATCAATAATAAATGCCTGTAAAGTCGCCCTTTCTTTTGGGGGCTCAACAAATATGATTCTTCACATGAGTGCGTTATCACATGAAATAGGCGGCTCTTTAAACCACTTTGATTTCGATGAACTAAGTAAATTTGTCCCCCTTTTGGCGAAATTCAAACCTTCCTCTGAATATACGATCACAGAATTTCACGAAGCAGGAGGAATTAAGGTTCTAATGAAGAAATTAGCGAAGATACTAGACTTATCAACTATTAATGTTTTAGGAGAATCTCTAAAAGAGTATCTCGAAAAAGTCATGATCGACGAATACCATATTATACGAGATATAAACGATCCAATTTCAACTGAAGGAGGAATTGCGGTACTAAAAGGGAATTTAGCACCAGAAGGAGCGATAATAAAACAAAGTGCAGTCAGCGATAATATGAAATACCATAAAGGTTTTGCAAAAGTATTTGAATCGGAAGAGGAAATAAAAAATGCTTTAATGAACGATAAAATAAAAAAGGGAGATGTGGTAGTTGTTAGAAACGAAGGACCTAAAGGTGGACCTGGGATGAGAGAATTATCAATACCAGCTGCTATTCTTATCGGTATGGGATTAGGAGATTCGGTCGCCATGATCACCGATGGAAGGTTTTCAGGTGCTACAAGAGGACCCTGTATCGGACATGTATGTCCCGAAGCTTATGATGGAGGTCCAATTTCAATCGTTCATGATGGAGATGAGATCGAAATCGATATAGCTAATCGACGGCTTACCTTATTGGTATCAAAAGAAGAAATAGAAAATAGATTGAATAATTTGAAAAGGTCGGAATCGATTGTTGAGAAAGGGTATTTAAGACTTTATAGAAAGCTCGTAAGCTCAGCGAAGTACGGAGCTTACTTAGAATAAAATTTAATAGAGCAAATAAATGATCGATGAAAAACGTTTAAAAGAGAACTTAACAATATTTTCATTTCCTAGATTATCAGGAACAGATGGTGAAAAGAAAGCGCTGAACATAGCTCGTTCTAAAGTAGAAGATTTGAATCACGATCCGCTGAGTCAGACTTTTGTGTTTAGCACATTTTTTGGTAGAACTTATCCAAAAATTATTTTCATTTTAGGATTTTGTATTCTTTTTTTGTTATTTTTAGATGTTAACGCTATTATAATTCCCATCTTATTAGCTTTCATAACGATGGTGATAGTTGTATTACTGTTACTTGGGAGGAAACCAGAAAATATTAGAATAAGAAACAAATTAAATTCAGAAAATCTTTATGTTGAAATTAAATCTAAACACAATGAGAAAGACAAAAAGGAAGAAGGACGCAACGCAAGAAATATCCTTTTTATATGCCATTTAGATTCAAAAGGGCAAAGATTTTCGATTCTTGGAAGGGTACGAATTATACGAACATGGGTTTTTTCATGGACAATATTTATTTTTATCTTAATCTGTAGAAACTATCTTTTTACTTCTTTGTATGTACTATTCCATGTTTTAGGAACTGTTCCTTTAGGAGTTAACTTAATTGCTACGATATTATTTTTATTAAACACTACTAATGATGAATCTAGAGGAGCAATTGACAACTCTTCAGGAATAGCATGTGTACTCGAGTTATTAAACCATTATACAAATCCAGAGTCAAGATTAGAAAATTTCAACTTATGGTTTGTGTTTACTGGAGCTGAAGAATGTGGGACTATGGGAATTCGGAACTTTTATTATAAAATTTCTAAGATAAGTAAAGAACATTCATTCTTTTTTAATTTTGATGCGATAGCAAGAAATCTTTACCTGTTCCCGGGAAAAAAAATGTCAAAACAAGTGGAAACTGTTTTTGAAATGTTTTTAAAGAACAAAAGGGGGATAGAAATTAAAAGAAATCCAAAAAAAATCTATTTTGGAACCCATTCCGATGGTTACTATTTGAAAAAGAAGAAATTTTTTGGTATTGGGATAGGTGATATGGAATCGTACGAATACATACATTCAATACACGACACAGTAGATAAGGTAGATATACCTCTTTTAAAGAATTTATGCGAAATGATCATCGAAAACTTAATAGCTTTTGACAACCAAACTTAATCTAGATATTTAATATAAGAATAGCACTAGAAAAAGGATTTGATGGAAAAGGAATTGGGGGTTGTGTTAACTCCTCTTAAAACTGCGGAATACATAGTGTCTAAATTAGGTGCGATTAAAAAAGGTCAAAAAATATTAGATCCTTGCGTAGGTCCAGGAATTTTTGTTGAGACATTAATAAAAGCAGGCGTAAATCGAAATCAAATTCATGCTTATGATATAAACCCTACATATGAGACAATAATTGAAAATTTGGGGGTGCGTTTTAAAAATATAGATAACTTATTATCGATAAATCCAGAATGTTATGGAGAGTTTGATTTTGTTGTTGGAAATCCTCCTTACTTAAATAAAGCAAGTAATTATGTGAGGAAAAACAGAACTGGACTAAAAAGAATTTATGGAAAGATCAATGCTCACGAAACATATTCAATGTTTATAGTAAATAGTATATGGCGGTTAAAAGAGGGTGGGAAATTAGGCTTTATTACGAGCGATTCGTTTTTAACGCTAAACACACATTCTAAATTAAGAAATTTTATTCTTAATAATTGCGTTATAAATGAGATTTTACTTGCACCAATTAACTTGTTTGATAAGCAAAATGTAAGCACCTACCCCGTAATTTTTATTCTAACTAAGTGTTCCAAAGATGAGAACGAGCAAGTTCGGGATAATAACATTATGAAAATTATCCCGCGTATTAAAAGTGAAGATGACTATTGGAAACCTCCAATAATAACCGAAATCAAACAGAAGAGGTATAAATCGCTCCCTTTTAACATATTTTTCGTAGATGCTGAAGAAGAAATATTAGATTTGTTTGAAAACGCACCAAAGCTAGAACTTTTTATTAAAGGTTATATCGGAATGCATACTCATGACAATAAGAAATTCATTGCTGCGATTGAAGACACTGAATTAGCGCACATTTTTAGAAAGAATAGCAGAAACAAAAATAAAAACGATAAATTTAAAGTCATTTCTAGAATCGATCTGGAATCAGGAAGATGGAAACCTTATTTAAAAAGAGGTGGAGGGGATCAATATTATAGACCTGTTATGGAGGCTCTAGATTGGGAACAGAAGTCAATCTTAATTTACGATATTCCTAAATCTGTCCCTTTTAGAGAGGAGGGGATTGTAATAAGTGGGGTTAGTTCGAGATTAGCCGCGCGTTATATGCCTGAGGGTTGTTATTGGGATTCTAATAAAGCAATGGGATTTATCGTTAAGGATAATTCAATCTCAATTGAATATTTTTTAGGATTATTGAATAGTTCGTTATACAACTACTTATCTAAGGGTATTTTAAACAATACTAATAGCATTCAACTAACAGGAATACACTCGTTACCTTTTATTAAACCTGATAAAAGAACGCACGAAGATGTAAGTTTGTTGGTTAAAAAAATAATAGAACATAAGAAGAAAGATTTGTCCTACGATTATACAGAGGAACAGAAATCAATAGACAATATTATTTTTGAGTTTTATGCTAAAAGATTTAGTCTTTCAAATAACCTTAGGAAAAATTTAGACGAAAATTACTCGATCTATAATTAATTTATTTTATAGTAGTAAGTATTTATTTAGTTCCCATTCCGCTTCTTTTCCGTTATTTTTAGCAACCTTGTATTCTTCAATTTCTTTTTTTTTATTTTTATGAAAAAAAGTAAAATCAAAAGGTTGATATCATTATCACATAATAATACAAATTAGAGGTGAAATAATGCCAATTATTCATGTAAATGTTTGGAAGGGCTTTGGAGATGAAAGAGTTAAAAATGTAATACTAAACATAACCAAAGTCTTTGTTGACTTAGGCGTCCCCCAACACGCTGTAGAAGTAATTGTTCACGAAATTCCAAAAACTCATTGGGGAATTGGTGGAGAACCTGCTTCTGAAAAATTCAAGGAACAACATTAAACAAAGGCTATATAATAATAGAAAAATTTCTAATTTTTCTTCTTTTATTTAAAATCTTAAACAAAATCTATGCAGTTTACAAATAATTAATATTACAGTAGTAGATATCTATTTAGTTCCCATTCCGATTCTTTTCCGTCATTTTTGGCCGCTTGGTAATCTTCAATCTCTCTACTCTTGATATCCACAAAAATAGCTACTAATTGTTTTCCAAGATTTTTAAGGATAAATTTACTGTTTTCGAAAGCTTCTAAGGCTTTAGAAAGGTTTTGGGGTAATTTTTTAATTCCTAAGGTTTGTCGTTTTTCCTTAGATAAATTATCAATATTTTCTGTGACTGGTGTGTTTGGTTCGATTTTATTTTTTATTCCATCTAAGCCAGCTGCGAGTAAAATAGCGGTTCCTAGATAAATATTCATTGTCGCATCACCAGCTCGATATTCAATTCTAGCAGATTTTTCGTATCCAGGTACGCGAATTAAAGCCGTTCTATTACCTATACCCCAGGATATATAAACTGGTGCTTCGTGATTAGGAATAAGCCTTTTATACGAATTTGTGATAGGATTCAAAATCGCTGAGATAGCTTCGGCATGTCTTTGAATCCCACCAATGTAATAACGGAGAATATCGCTTATACCTGCGTCAGCATCAGTAAAAACATTCTTCCGATCTTTTTCTAAATATTGATGTATATGTAAACCACTTCCCGCTACTAATGGAAATGGCTTTGGCATAAATGTTGAAATTAAATTTTTACGATTAGCTTCAATATTTACGATCAATTTCGCTGTTTGTACATTATCAGCTTGAATTAGAGCATTAGTAGGTAGAAATTCAATTTCATGTTGGCTAGGACCAACCTCGTGGTGAATTGTTTTTATACCAATGCCCATGTTTATCATATTGTCAGAGATCTGAAGGCGCAATTCTTGGTAGGGATCTTTCGGTGGAAGATCCATATAAGTCCCATTATCAGCAATCTCCCGATCATTTGTTATAAAATACCATTCTAATTCTGGTCTTGTTAAAAAATCATAACCTAATGATGCCGCTTTTTCAATTATCTTTCTTAATATCCCTCGTGGACAGGTGGGATAAGAATTGCCTTTATTATCAGTTACATCGCAAATAAATCTCCCAACCCTAGGATTCCATGGAAGGATCGAAAAGGTGTTTAAATCTGGAATAATCTTCATATCGCTTTGCTCTGTTTTTAAAAATCCAAGACTTGAACCGTCGATGCCTGTTCCATCTTTCATGGCGTCCCATATTTTTGCCGGGAAGTCAACCCCTTTAAATTCCCCTAGAATTGATGTAAATTGAAATTGTATGTAATTAATACCTTTATCTAAAAATAGTTCCGAAAAATCTTTCATGACATTTTCCTCTCGATTTAATAGTTAAATATCGATTTTCATATTTTCGAATTTTATAATTATTATTTAATACAAACTAAACCAAAACGATAGGAATATGTTTTAGAGGGGTATTCAAAATCTCTATTTGGTAATTTAGCAACGGTTCGGATTACTTCAATCCCGATGGCTTCCATAGAAAACATTTGTTTATCAGGATAGCGACATGATGTCCCAGAATCAAAAGTACAACCTTTATCCTTATCGTTAAGACAGATTCTGCACGTACCATCGTATAATAATAGTATTTCTTTGGGGTCATCTACAAGATCGTTCACAAAATTCTCAACTTCTCGTTTCAAATCTTCCCTATAGAGATTATTCATGTAATAAAAATATTTTATTCTCTGTTCGCTACGATTTGGGTGTTTTTCTTTAACTTCTTTGATATATTCTGACAAATTGAATCTCGAATATATCAAATAAAATATTTTATAGTTAGAAAGTTCTTGTTCTAAATAAGGAGCAGATGGTGGACAGCTATGAGAATGGTTATAATGTGGGCAAGTAAAACTGGGCGAAATACACATAGTTTGAACTTTAGGATCAAAAAATATATCCTCGTAATCTATTTCGATTGCAGGCATAATATTATTTTTTACAGTTTTTCTTCTTTTATTTCTTCTTCATATTGTTTTCTCCGCTCTTTTAAATAAGCGGGGGGCGGTACATCCCAAAATCCTGCAGCTGGGGAGCCAGTAAAAGGAAAATTCCGATTTACAAGAATTTCTATAACCACGGGCTTATTTGATTTGATTGCTCGTTCTAATGCAGGAATTATTTCTTCTTTTTTAGAAATCTTTTCAGAATAGCATCCAAAACCATCAGCTATTTTAGCAAAATCTGGAGAGTAAGTTTTTCCATCTTTGTCTTCGAAAGCTGTTCCATAGGCACGATCTTCCCCAAAGGCAGCTTGTTGCAAGTCTTTAATCGCAATCCATCCATGATTATTCAAAACTATAAAGAAGAGGTTCGATAAACCTAATTGAACTGCAACAGATATCTCTGAAATCGTCATCATGAACTCACCATCTCCAATCAGTGCTACGACTTGACGATTAGGTTTTCCTATATCTATAGAACCTATCTTAGCACCAATTGCGGCTGGAACACTATATCCCATAGTAGAGAATCCACCAGCAGTAATACACGTTTTAGGCTCGTAAAATTCTAACTCTTGAATCATTTGAGCTTGAACATTTCCAGAACTTGTAACGATTACGGCATCGCGATCGAAAAATTTTCGAATTTCTCTTAACACTGTGGAAATCATTACTGGCACTTTAGAATCGTCTCGAAACTCGTCAAGAAAATTAAACCATTTCTTTTTCTCTTCTTGCATTTCTTCAAAGTAATCAGTTTTCTTGTATTCAATTGAATAATCAACGAGTTCTGCTAAGATTTGTTGCACACAAACTTTCGCGTCTCCTACTATTCCAACTGAAATAGGATAGTTTTTTCCAATCTCATGAGGATCAATATCTATCTGAATCAATTTTGTTGGAGGAATCGAAAAACTTATTCCATCTTTGTATGAACTTGCTGTTTCATCGGCAAATCTGCAACCAACAGCAAGCAAAACATCAGAAGTGGAAGTCATCTTTAAACCAACGGTAGTTCCCTTACTACCAGTAGCCCAACAAAATAGAGGGTGATCATTTGGAAACGCATCTTTTCCCATCATTGTACATACAACACCAGCTCCAATTTTTTCCGCTAACTCCTTAATCTCATCAAAAGCTTCAGACGTAACAACACCTCCTCCTAATAAAAAGACTGGTCTTTTTGCTTTTTTTAATAAGGCTGAGGCCTTTTTAATTATTGTGGGATCGCCCCAAATCCTACCCGATACTCGCCTTTCTAAAGGATTAGGTATTGTTGTCTCCATAGCAGAAGCTTGAGTGTCAATAGGTAGATCTATAGCTATAGGCCCTCTTCTTCCTGTTAGCATCTGATTAAAGGCTCTTTGCATTATCGAGGGTATCTGGCCTACTGTGTCAACCTGAAAACTACGTTTTACAATAGGTTCTAAAATTCTTGGCATATCAGAATCCCTTTTTCGTTCAATTTCCTGTAAAACACCTTTTCCTCTCATGTGAACATGAGTATCCCCTGTAATGACTAAAACAGGCATACTATCGACGAATGCATCAGCAAGACCGATTGCCGTATTTATTGCACCCGGCCCTATTGAAGTGAAAACACAAAGCGGTTGATTAGTAATCCTATAATAACCTATTGCCATGTGTACAGCACTCATTTCCTGTTTTGGTTGAATTAATTGGATTTTATCCTTATCCTTGAAGAAAGCATCTACAAGGGGAAGATTTCCGTGGCCAGGGATTCCGATAACATATTTTACTCCCTCCTTTATTAAATATTTGGAGATGATCTCTCCACCCGTATACTTAGGCATTTTAAACTCTATCTAATTTATTGGTTTTTATTAAACATAATCTGATAAACTAAAAATAGATTTTAGTTTGCTTATCCATAGAATATTTATAATTAAAAACGATTTTATAAAAAACTACTATTTTTCTACTATAAACATTTAAATATAATAGTAGATATTATAGTAGTAGAGGAGTTTAGCATGCCTCGAAAAATTGATCAAGAAAAATATACACGCATACTTGAAAGACTTGAAAAAAGAGAAAAACAATCTTCTATTGTAATTGATGAAAAATGCTCTTATGGCACAATTTCAGCAGCTAAACAATGGGATAAAGAAGGAAGACCTTCTACTATTATCGCTTCTACTAAATCAGTAACAAATACCACAAAAATTATTTTTTCAATTCCAACCTTCTGGCTCGATCTTTTAAATGAAAATATTGAAGCTGGGATTTGGATGGATTATTCTGATGCAATTGTAGATATTATACGCACACATTTTCGAATAAGAATGGATTCATATAAACCTGCTCATGGGGATATCCCTACTTTTGCAGATAAAGGTGAAAATTTTAGAAAAACAAAGGGAGATATTCTTAAAGAATTAAAAAATCATATGAAATAAAGAAATTTTTTTGGTATACTAATATTGTATTGAAAATTCAATATGCCCCCTCCTTTTATAAGGTGAACATCAAGAGATCACCTTATATACAATTTAAAGATAAATTACTCATCTTAATGGATTAATAAAGTGCCATCTACTTTAGAAAAAATTAGAGTTTTAGGAGAAAATTCTAAATACGATATATGTGCTAGTACTGCATCCAGCCGTACCGAAAAATATCCAAACCTTTTTGGAGACGCAAAAAAATCGATCGGAAACACGGTGAGCGCGGGTATTTGCCATAGTTATACGCCTGATGGACGATGTATGAGTTTATTTAAAACGCTATATACTAATAAATGTATTTACAATTGTAAATATTGTTTTTCACATAGTTGTAAGCATAAAATGAGTTTCTCTCCCGAGGAATATGCCCGTACATTCATGAAACTATATTCGATGAATGTGGTGGAAGGTGTGTTCATATCTTCTGCAGTTTGTGGCAGTGCTGACCAAACAACAGAAGAGATGCTTGAAGCCATCAAACTTCTTCGATTCAAATATAATTTTGGTGGATATGTGCACTTTAAGTGTCTACCCGGTGTAAGCCAATATTTACTTAAAGATGCAATATCTCTCTCTGATCGTATTTCAATCAACACAGAAGCATCTACTAAAGAGTATCTCTCTGAAATAGCAGAACAGAAAGATTACTACAGCGATATTATAACTCGACAACGCTGGTTAAAGCAAATTCGTATTAAGCATAACGATGAAGTTCTCAAAACTATGAAAGATTTAAAAGAAGACAATCAATTGAAAGAACAAGAAAAAATGATTAAGGAGCGCCGTGACGATGGGTATAAAAAATTCCGATGGGATGGAGCTCCGATACTCAATTGCGGGCAGACAACACAATTTGTAGTCGGAGCGGCAGAACAAGAAACAGATTTGGATTTACTTAAACGAATTGATTGGGGATATAAAAAAATTGATTTAAGGCGCGCTTATTTTTCCTCGTTCATCCCAATCGCAGGTACCCCATTAGAAAGTAAACAAGCTGCTCCCTTAGAAAGAGAACATAGATTATACCAGAGCGATTGGTTAATGCGAATCTACCACTTTAAACTTAAAGATTTAGAAGGAGTTGTGACGGAAGAAGGGAATTTACCTCAAGGGGATCCAAAAATTCATTTGGCAAGGGAATATTTTAAGCAACATAGACGTGTTAACCCAAATGAAGCCTCCTACCAAGAATTGCTCCGAGTTCCAGGAATTGGGCCAATCTCAGCTAAAAGAATAATCAATTTACGCGCCCAAAAGTTCGTTTTTAACCGTAGACAAGATTTAAGAGCTGTAGGAGTAGTGTTAAAGAGAGCAGATCCTTACAT
>JAGXNP010000230.1 GCA_019894885.1 Promethearchaeota archaeon
GAAACAACACTGTAATCGTTACATCGACGGCTTCAGGAAAATCTTTGTGTTATAATTTACCAGTATTGGATACATTATTAAATGACGAGAAAACTACTGCTTTATATCTTTTTCCGACTAAAGCATTAGCCCGAGACCAATTCTTTCAACTAAAAGAAATTCTAGTTGATACGAATATTAAAATAAATAGGATTGGAGTTTACGACGGCGATACTAACCCAAATGAAAAGAAATATATCTTAAATAATGCAAATATAATAATAACTAATCCATACGGATTGCATTTCTATTTACCTTGGTTAAAACAAAAATGGCGTAGGGTATGTAGTAACCTAAAATATATTGTATTGGATGAAATTCACATCTATCGGGGAATTTTCGGCTCCAATTTTGCTTTATTATTAAGGCGATTGAAGAGAATACTTGATCTATTTGACGTTAAACCAGTTTGGATTTTATCAAGTGCTACTATAAGTAATGCGAAACAATTCTGCGAAAAACTTATTGGCGAAGATTTTGTGGTTATAGATAAAGACGATTCTCCCTCTGGAGCTAAAAAGGTAATTTTATGGGATTTACCATACGATAAAGTTACGAGCAAATATAGATCCGCTCATCAAGAAACAAAAAACTTGTTTATTTCACACCTAAAATATAAAAAAGGTATCCAAACTTTAACATTTACCCTTTCAAGAAAAATGGCTGAACTTCAGGCTATTTGGACAAGAAAAGCTTTACCAACATTAAAAGACAGAATTTATAGCTATAGAGCGGGTATTAGTAAGAATAAAAGGAGAGAAATCGAAGAAAAATTTAAGAGAAAAGAAATTCTCGGAATTAGCTCCACAAACGCTCTAGAACTAGGGATTGATATAGGTTCCTTAGATGCTACTATTAGTTCTGGGTTTCCAGGAACTGTCGCAAGCTTTAAACAGCAAATAGGGCGATCAGGAAGAGGTTCAGATTTATCAATTTCGACATTTATCCCAATGCAAAACCCATTAGATTTATTTTATGTTCATAATCATGAACAACTCTTCGGAAATATTCAAGAAGAGATTCTAATAACACTGGAAAACAAGTATATATTAAAAAATCACTTATGTTGCGCAGCTAAGGAGATACCAATAAGTAAAGATGAATATGCGAAGTTCGGAATAAAGGAAAAAAAGTTATTTGACGATTGCATTGAAGAATTAATCTCTGATTCTTTAATAATGATAAGAACTGACAAGTATTATTGGAAAGGAGAATTTTTTCCAAACGAGAAGTATGGATTAAAAGCGCTTTCTTCTAAGAGCTATAAAGTAATTCTTAGAGTAAGTAATAGACAAGAACTCCTAACAGTCGAGGACGAAAGCTATGTTTTTCGAGATTTACATCCTGGAGCAGTTTATCTTTATGAAGCTGAAACTTATGTAGTGCAAGATTTGGACTTAGATGAAAAGGTAGTTTACTTATTACGATCTGATGTTGAATTTTATACCCAATCACTTAAACACACGGATATAACGCCACTTGAAATACAATTACAAGATAATACGGGACAAAAGAATCTAATTGAGAAGTTCTTTGGAAGAGTAAAAGTTGAGCACGAATACTATTCTTATAAAGTTATAGATACGGTGTCTCAAGAAACTTTATCTCGTCATCCATTAGATAACATTCCTATTATCGAGTTTGAAACTCAAGCTGTTTGGTTTGGAATTCCGTTTGAATACCAAAAAGAGCTAGAATTGAAAGGATTCAATCTAGGGGGTACCATTCACGCTGTTGAACACGCTATGATCGCAATGGCCCCAGCATTAGCTCAAATATCAAGATGGGATTTAGGTGGAGTCTCTATCGATTTCGATCCAGTTAAGCAGCAACCCGTTATTTATGTTTACGACGCATATAGGGGAGGTATAGGCATCTCTGAACAATTGTATCTTCATTTAATAGATTTACTCTATTTGGCTTTGAAATTAATTGAAACTTGTAGCTGTAAAACTGAAAATGGCTGTCCTGCGTGTATTATGAGCCCTAAATGCGGCAACAACAACGATCCTTTGGATAAAGATGGCTCCCTTTTTCTCTTAAAAAAACTCCTTAATATCAATCAAGAGAATCTCAATTGAATATTTTATTCATTACAGCTTATCCAATCCTAACTTTTTAAGCTTATTTTTACTCGGTTTCCCAGTATTAAATTCCCAGTTGCGATATTTGTAAAAGTGATTTTTAAGTTTATCAAAATCAGGAGTCCTTCCCGCAGAACCACCGCTATTAAAAGGTCTGGTTAAAATTTTAGGTAATCTATCATCTTTAGGAGTTAAGCCCATTTTAATATTAAATAGTCGTTTAATAGTTGCTATTCTTTCACCGTATAATTTGACTTCTTCAAGACCAAATTTGATCCCTACAGCGTTTTGTATTAACTCTGCAATGTGAGATGGTAGTGGATTACAGAAAGAACACATGATCATTGAACTATATAACGCTCTATAATCCATAATTAAAGAACATACTTCCGCCATTTCTTCGTTATCAAGAAACTTGTTAATAATTTTAATGCCAATTTCTTCTAATGGAACCCCATTTAATACATAGTAGGCATCTAATAAGTTGTGGGATGGGCCCTTTAATCCAATGCCATAAGCTAATGCCATACCATAATTAGAGCGAGGATCGTGATATGTAACTTCTAAACCATTAACCGTAGCAATCTCTTCTTGCGAAATATTAAACTTTTTAGCTAGAGCATCAGATCCTTCTGATAATACTTTGCCAATTCCTTCCTTGAACACAATTTTTTCTAATAATTCTTCAACAATTTCAATATTTCCCCATTCAGGTTTTAACCCGTCAATATCATCTGTTATTATATTTCCTTGCTCGAAATGGTGTATCAAACAAGAGATAGTAGCTCCGGAACTTATCGTATCAATTCCGTAATCAAAACACTTTTTATTAATGTAAACAATCCATTCTAGGTTGTCGTTTAAAAGTAATGCTCCGTAAGATACAAGAGTTTCATATTCTGGACCTTCCATCTCGTCTGTTTTATACAAACCTTCTTTAATAGCAACCCTTCTACCACAGCCAATAACACAAGAGTGGCAAAATCGATTTTTAACTAAAAACTTTTCTGCCATCGTTGCTCCAGATATTTTACCAGCGCCTTCCCATTCAGGTTGAGAAAAATACTTAATTGGGAGTTCACCGGTCATATTATACATATCCATCGCACCAGATGTTCCTAATTCTGTCAATATCTGTGAGGCAAACGAAGATTTTACATGGTCCCTTGCTTTTATTATTGATTTTCGTAATTCCTCTTGATTTGATACATCTAGTTTAATTTTTGTTCCTTTAACGATTATTGCCTTAAGTTTTTTTGAACCAAAAATAGCTCCCATTCCAGTTCTCCCTGCAGCCCTTTCTTCGGAAACAATGTTAGCATATTTTACGAGGTTCTCACCCGCTTGACCGATACATGCAACTATAGCTTTGTTGTCTCCAAAAAGTTCTTTTAATTTTTTAGTAGTATAAAATGTCCCTCTTCCCCATAAAAAACTAGCGTCTTTGATTTGAACCTTGCCATCTTTAATTTCTATATAAACGGGTTTTTCTGATGCACCGGATATTACGATTCCATCGTAGCCAGCTTTTTTAAATTCGGCACCAAACCAGCTCCCGCAATTCGATTCTCCCCAAATACCTGTGTAGGGTGATTTTGAACAGACGACCCATCTTCCAGTATTTGGCGCAAAAGTTCCATTTAGAGGACCAGTCATTATCATAATAATATTTTCTGGAGACAGTGGATTTGTTTCTCTACTTAATTTATCATATAAATAACGACAAGCGTAACCGGACCCACCTAAAAAGTGTTTTGCTATGTCCTCTACAATAGGAGCAACCGAAAT
>JAGXNP010000231.1 GCA_019894885.1 Promethearchaeota archaeon
ACTTTGGAAAAATAAACCGCAAGCCACTGAGTAAAATTACTAACAGCTGCTTTTGCTCCACTATAAGCAGGTATCTTTGTCAATGGTGTAAAGGCATTCATCGATGAAATATTAATAATTATAGCACCTTTCTGATTAACCATTTGTTTCGCAAAAACTTGGACGGGCAAGAACGTACCAATAAAATTTAAATTAAATACGAATTCGATGCCTTCTTGATTTAAATCAAAAAAAGTTACAAGTCCTTCCCTTTCACTTTCCAAGTCATCTAAAGTTAAGAATTCGTTTGAGGTTGTTCCTTTTGGATGGTTTCCTCCAACTCCATTAATGAGGATGTTACAAGGACCAAATTCTTTCCCAATTACCTCTTCAGCTTTTCGTAAACTCTTAAGATCTAAAACATTTACTTCAAGTCCCATGGCAATTCCTCCATTTTTATTAATTTTACTTGCCACTTTATCCGCAGCTTCTTTTCGTATGTCAAGTATTGCTACTTTTGCGCCGCATTTTGCAAGAGCCTCAGAAAAGCATCCACATAATTCTCCTCCACCGCCACTTATCACGGCAGTTTTATCTTTCAAATCAATAATAAAAGGGACTATCATTAATATTTCCTAAATTATTTCAATCATTATATCATTAAGATTAACTTTAATCCATTATAACCGAAATTTTGCAATTTTCTTTATCTTTTTGTAATAACTTTAGATTTTCTGGAACTTCTTTCATTGTTATTTCTTTTGTAATCAAAGGAGTAATATCCATACCAGCAGCCATACTGCTGATAACATTAGGAAAAGTACCATGACCTGAATGTCCTTGAGCTCCAACTATTCGGGCTCTTCTTACTTGAAAATATTCTCCACACACTGGCATTCTCTGTTCTGCTCTAGCAACAAGCACCACAGTACTGTTTATTGTTTTGCATTCCCAAATAGCATTTTGTATATCTTCCGTTACTATTTCAGGTAAACCTGTGGCTTCAAGATATAGTACAGCTCCTTCATTGTCTGTGTATTCTTTAACTTTTTCTACGAAATTTTCCTTTAGAGGATTAATCACATAATCAGCGCCCATTTTCTTAGCTAATACAGCTCGAGATTCTTCGGGTTCTGAAATAATACATGTCGCAGATCCCGCAGTTTTTAAAATTTTTACTGCTGCCAATCCGATTGGTCCTGCACCTAGAATCACCACATTTTCACCGGGTCGAATTCCACCACCTCTTTCTATTACGGCATTATAGGCTACTGATGTAGGTTCCACCAAACTACCTATTTTGTAAATGTCCTCATATTTTTCTTCTAATTTTTTCAAACTCCAACATAATTTTGCAGGAACAGCGATATATTCTGCAAATGCTCCATTTATGGAAAAACCAATTTCTTCTAATCGTTCACAGTGATTTGGATATCCATCGCAACATGGTTTACATTCACCACACCAGGCCATTTCTTCTGCAGTTACAGGTTCTCCTTTCTCGAAAGGTTTGCTTGTTCTTTTATTTATTGCCCTACTGCCTACTTCCACAACCTTTCCAGAAAATTCATGACCAAGAATAACTGGAAATGCCGTTAACCCAGGATAATAGATGTATCCATCATCATAACTTTGGTTCATATGTACATCAGAACCACAAATTCCACATCTCTTCACTTTGATTAATACTTCGTTTGGTTTTATTTGAGGTTTTTCTTTTTCTACTACTTTAGTAATAGGATGTCGCCATACTTGAGAACCTAAATAGGTCAATTTACCATCAATATCTTTAGATCCAAGTTTAAAATTAGGTTTCGGATCCCAATTCGCAGATAATTCTACTACTTTCATTTTTTTTATAATCTTATAATATATTTTTTAATTAAATTAATTTTAAATTAAATTAATCTATTTGGAAATAAAAAATTTAATGATAACTTCACTTCGAAAGCTAAGAACTATAATAGTGCTTTAAAATCAAAATAGGGTTATTGGAGTAAAGTAATATCTAATCTATTACATAAAAAAAAGTAAGAAAAGTATATCCATGATTGGTTTAAGAATTGAAATTTGTGGTTGAAATCTCTTGAAAGATTAATTATCTATTAATATTTTTAATAATTATCATCTATTAAATTTTTTAATTATCCTAAATATTAAGTTATATATATGTTGCTCAGTATAGTTTCAGGGTTAAATGAATCCAAGAGTAATGGAAAAGATGTAATTAAGAAATTTTCTTCTTTATGTCAATTACTGAAATCCTTGAATTATGATGGGATTGAGTTAAGCCTTCTAGAACCAGAAAAAATTGATGTTAATAAAATTATAGAGATAAAAGATTCATATGAAATGGAGATTCCTGCTTTAGGTACCGGAAGTACTTTTATTCGTTTTGGATACTCTTTTGGTGATACCCAAGAATCTATTCGCATAAAGGCGATTGAGAGGATTGAGAAATATATTGAATTTGCTCGAGAAACTCAATCTAAAGTCATTATAGGATTAATCAGAGGGCGTTATAAATATGATAGCAGTCCTCAAAAGGAACGATTAAATATTATCTCTTCTCTTAAAGAATGTTGCTGGTTAGCAGAAAATAGTAATGTCCAACTATTATTTGAACCTATTAATCGTTTTGAAATTGATTCTTACAATACAATTTCGCAATCAGTAGAATTAATTGAAGAAATAGGTTCGAATAACTTGAAATTATTAGTTGATTCTTTTCATACATACCTAGAAGAAGATACTGCAAATATATGGGATTATCTTAAAGAAATAGCGCATAATGTTGGACATATTCATCTAGCAGACACAACGCGAAGAGCACCAGGTTCAGGACATTTTGATTTCAAAACTTTTTTAAATATTTTTAAAGATTTGGGATATGCTGAATTTTTTTCAGTTGAAACAATTATGAACCCTTCTTTTGAAGTAATAGCTAAAAATTCAGCCAAATATTTAAGAACAATTTTATAATCTTAAAATTTAAATGAGAATCAATTAATGATGTGGTTTATATTACACGAAAAAGACTAAAAGTTGGATTAGTGCAATGTTACTTTGGGAGAGGCAAGGGAAAAACTACTGCTGCAATAGGACAAGGTATTCGGGCTATAGGGCATGGATTTAAGGTATATATGATTCAATTCATGAAAGGATATCCTCAATATGGAGAAGTTAACGCTATAGAGAATACATCTAACTTCGAACTGAAACAGTTTGGCACGCCAGACTTAATAGCAACTCCAAGAGATATTGATTTTGAAGAGGGAAGAAAAGGCATGGAGTTTGCAGAGAAAATAATTATGTCCGATGAATATGATATAGTAATTCTTGATGAAATTGGGGTAGCGGTTGAGTACGGGATTGTAAAAATCGACGATGTATTAAAATTAATTGACAATAAACCAGCTCATGTAGAATTAATCATAACCGGAGGTCCTAAAATGCATCCAAAAATCAAAGAACGAGCAGATTTGCTTACTGAGATGAGAATGATCAAACATTACTATTCCTCAAAAGGTATTAAAGCTCGATTAGGTATAGAACATTAAAAAAAATCAGTGCGTTTACAAATGCGTTTTAAGACAATCATTTATTCACTATTCTTAAAGTTCCATAAAGTCAAACTTAAAGATGCCGTTATAGATCATCACAGATATCTTGGCAAAAGCGAAAACTCGCTTAATATTTATGATAAACCACCTAGAAATATGATCTTATCCCCTTTTAATCTAAGTTTTGAACCTATGGATCGATTACTTCTGATTAATTTTGAAGAAGACCCTTTATATTATGGTATTGAGCTCCAAGTGTTACATAAAGCAGATGAATTCTACCCTCTAGTAATCATGTATCGAAAAGATAACCTGATAGACCACTATTATAC
>JAGXNP010000232.1 GCA_019894885.1 Promethearchaeota archaeon
TCTCAAGCCAAGCGTCTAATTTTTCTTCTTTAATTTTCATTTCTTCACTAAAAGGATCTGTAGTTGAGTTTAAAAAGAGTGTCGTTCCCGGCTTTTGGTTTAGGTCAATCAACTCACTTAACATAAAATCATCGAGATAAAGTAAGTATTTATCAGGCTCTTTTTTGACATCCTTATAAGTGACATAATTATCAATGTTAAAAATGTCATTCTGATATCCTCTATAATCTGCGGATTCGAATTTACCCCAACTTTTTCGGGGTAAATATACGACTAAGTTTTTATCGCTGTAATTGGGAAGATCGTAGTCTTTATAATATTGTTTTATAGTATCTTCCTTCATAGTATCAACGCCTTTTCTAAAACTATCAATATAATGGAATATTTTAGGACTAATTGCGAACCTTCTATCGAATTTTTTAGCGAGAGAGTAATATATTAATATTCTATCGAGGTTTCTTGAGGGAAATCTCACAAGGATTAATCCCGGATGGTCTTGTATGATACTATTTGATCGATTTTTTACATCAATTTCTGATTGTTCATCATCATGATAAATTCCGGCCGTATAAGATTCAACGTCAGGAATTCTTGTACCTTCGGTAATAATAGCTATAGGATTGGATTTTCGAGCATTTGTTATGAAGGTATTCACCCAATCAGAATGGAATCCATGTCTTTTAAAATCTCCTGTATATATAATGCTTCTTCCATCATATTCAATAATGTATGAGCCTGCTCCAGGAATAGAGTGATCTGTTTGGTATTGAGTGATTTTAATTTCGTCCTTAGGAGAGTTAAAACTTATTGACTTGCCATCTTTAATTAATTTTATTGGTCTCGTAGTTTCTGAGCTTGTGTAATCAAGCTTGGTTGCTCTCTTATATTCAATTTCATTAGCATTGCTTTGTCTTTTTTTTGGTACGATTTTGAATGTTTCATAAAAACCTAAAACCTCACGTAATAGTGTGTCATTTGAAGTATCGGTGAGATGTTCTATAATAGTTTTTGACATCCAATTTAAATAAATTGGCGTATTTTGCTTTAGAAATCCCACAAATTTGTAGTGGTCCATATGTGCGTGGGTAAGGAAAAAAGCGTCAATTGTATTTTCTTCTGTCATAATTATATTATAAGGTTCACAGTTCAAAACATCAGTAAAGGGGGTGATTAAATCATTCCGGTATAATTTATTAATGGAGGGAATAAGACCTAAGTATAAATAATCAATAATTCCATTTAATTTGCGAGGATTTAAGAATTCAGAAAAAAACCTTTGATTTTCACCAAATGATAAACCAAAATCAAACAAGAATTTCTTATCTCCTACAGATATGAAAATTTTGTTCCCGCCAATCTCATTCACTCCACCAAAAATTTCAATTTTCATTTTCTTGATAATTAAAAGCTGAAATAAATCGTTTGAAGCAATCCGAAATTATTATATAAAAATTGAGATATAAAGCTTAGTAATTAGTTATATTAATTATCTTAAGGATTTCCTTTAATTTAACTATTAATGCTAATTTGATTTATTTTTACCTAAACAAATAAGAAAAGAAAGGATTAAATTTTTTAATTAAAAATGTACTCCACATTTATTACAAAAGTTTGCTTTACGAGGGAGTGTTACGCCACATTCTGGGCAAAATTTACTGTCGTTATTTGAAGATGATATGTTTATGCCTTTTTCTTCGCTCTTAGAGATTTCTTTTTCCTTTTTCTCGGATTTCTTTATTCCATAGCGTCCAATAACAGCGAGTACAGTCCCTGTGAATGCCATTCCCGAATTATACGTAAACAAGCTGTGGATTTGAGTCAAAATTAAATCTACTTGTGGATCCAGAGGTAGCCCTAAATACCTCACTATCCATGTTATTGCGAATATTATTAATCCTAACATTCCGAAACTCGTAGCAACCATTATGATAATTTTCCCTAACCTAGAGTGTTTAATGAGGATCAAGAATGTTCCTACCAAAACAGAATAACCTCCGTAAAATGAAATATATTCTAAGACCTTTAATAGAGCTTGAACAAGAGGTAGAAGTTCTGGAGCAATGTAAGGTGAAGCAAGATTATAAAGATATTGATAAAAAGCACTTCCTGTGGCAGATCCAATAATCATTAAGATACCGCCTAAAAGACATAAGAAAAACCAAAAATATTTTTTCATTTATCTCACTTTTTTAATATAAGTAATTTACTATGAACTAGATATTATAATATATGCTATAAAGTTTTTACATCCATTTTTACTTCCGTTGACTTTTGACTAATGATAAAGAAAAAGAAAATCATATATTTTTTTGAAGGTAGAAAGAGAGAAAAGCTATAGTAAAGAATATAAATATTACTTCAAGTTCCAATTTATTAAGAGTTCTCCTATAAATAACCCCTATAGCATACCTAATTAAATCTTTATTCTGTTTGGGTTTGTATAGATGTTCATTCTCTTGCCTCGAGCAAAACCGATTAATGTAATCCCATAAGAAAATGCTAATCTTATACCTGATTCAATGGCGGCTGAAAGTGATGCTACAATAGGGATCTGCGCCCTCACCGCTTTCAAAACTGAATCACCTGTCAAGCGACCAGTCGAGGTTAAGATTTTATTATTGAATGGTTCCTTTTTTAAAAGTAAGGCACCAATCACTTTATCTATAGCGTTATGTCTTCCAATATCTTCGCTAGCGGCGACAAGGTTTCCTTCTAAATCGAATATTGCAGCCCCATGACATCCACCCGTATCTTTAAACAGTGTAGTTTCTTTTTGCATTTTGGTCATCACAGAAAATATAATATCAGCGTCCAGAGTAATGCTTTCTATCGAATGACCGGAATTTTTTACTTCCTCTAATTTATCTTTAATCAAATTACGCCAAGGAGAAGGGATTCCACAGGTAGTATCAATGATCCTGCTAACTGGATTCATTTCCAAAATTTTAGAGTTATCTATGGATTTTTCAAGCTCAACATAAACTCTTCCTTCTAATTGATCAATCTTAATTATAGATATATCTTCAATGTCATTAATAATTCCAATAGAAAACAAAAACCCTATAGCAAGCTCTTTTAAATCTTTATCCAAACAAATAATATTTACCAAAGGTTCCGAATTTACAACGATATCAATTGGACTCTCTATTAGAACTAAATCTATTTCTTCTTTTTTGACATCCTTGTGGATTTTAGTTATATTAACTTTTCTCTGATACATATTTCGATCCTATTCTTTCTGGGGAGGAAAATTAGGGTTTCTTAATAAAATATTGATTTCATAACCAATAAAACCACCTTTTATTCAATATAATTCAAGGTTCAAGTACAAAAAATATTGAAGTTTTATTGTCTAAAATGATTCTATAAAAAGTATGGGAAAAAATAATTAAGCAGCTAAATATAATCTACCTTTAGTTTCTTTCGTAATTGTGTGGTCCCCGCTATATTCGATAAATTTTCCCTTAATCACTTCACCATTAGGGAGGTGAACTTCTTTAACTTCACCAACTTTCTTATAAGAAGGTAAGAGCCTTGAGACTTTTCCTTTAATCACAATACTTCCCCATGCTTGGTCTGCTCCTGCACATCGGTCAACATCTCCTTCAACAACAATAGTTCCACCATGATTATGAATCCCTAAGAACGCATCGGCACTTCCACAGTATAAGGTTGGCCACATGTTTGAGGGTTTAGAACTCTTCGCCCACAACATTGATTCTACTCCTACCCTTCCTTTGACTTTTATCGTGCCATTCTTCATACCTTGCCAATAGCCTCTATAAGCTGATCCGACATAATGTCCCGCGTTCCCTGTAATTTCAAGTTCCCCTCCTTGAAGCATAGCACCAGCCCAATCGTCAGCATTCCCA
>JAGXNP010000233.1 GCA_019894885.1 Promethearchaeota archaeon
GCGTCAGATGTGTATAAGAGACATCATTTAGATTGGCATGTTTCGCATTATATTAAAGTAATATTGGACGAGATTTTTGGAAAAGAAAATTTTAGAAACGAGATCATCTGGGCTTATCCCGCCGCATCAGCGAAAACAAGAAGATTTTTTATCCGATCGTTTGACTCAATACTATTTTATACTAAATCAAATGAATATACTTTTAACGACGATCCGGGAATCTACATGGAATATTCTGATCGAGTTAAGTTTGCATTAAAAGAAGACGATAAAGGTATGTTCTATTATCGAGGTGGAAGCCATAATGGTAAAAGACTTTCGCAAAAAGTTTATGTCACAAATAAAGGTATCTTTCCTCGTGATGTTTGGACGGATATTCCTTACATTAGAGCAAATACATTGGAATATCAAGCATTTTCTACCCAAAAACCTGAACGGCTTTTGAGGAGAATTATACTCGCATCCTCAAATAAAGACGATATTGTAGCTGATTTTTTCTGTGGTACTGGAACATCTTTAGCCGTTGCGGAAAAACTTGGTAGGCGGTGGATTGGTTCAGATATCGCAAAACAGGCCATAAACATTAGCCGCAAGAGAATAATTGATGTGTGGAATAGTAATGATTTGATAGATTGGAATAAAAAATATAAAAGACGAGCTCAGCCCTTTAAAATTGTGAGAAATAATGAATATTCGCAAGCAATAAATACGTACAAAGATTTTCTCGTTGAGAATATACAAATGAAGGATATTATTTCTTTAATCCAAGATACCAAATTCGTTGTTAATATATCAGAAAATGACTCTAAGATAACGGTTGATTTAGTAGACTATTTCACTCCAAATTTAAAATTGATTAAAGATATCATTAAAAATAGGATTAAAAATTTCTCAGATTGGATTGATAGCTGGTCTATTGATTTTAACCATCATGAACATAGTTTTTTCACGGCTTGGATTTCATATCGAACGTTAAAAAATCGTAAACTGGACTTAACCTCCGTTCCATATAACTACAAGGATAAAGGGAAACACAAAATTTCTATAAAGGTTAACGATATTCTTGGTATTGAAACCATTCAAGATTACGAGGTAGTTATCACCTAATGTCTTATTTTACTATTTCACGTAGAAATAATGTAGCATAAGAGCCTTTCTGAAGAGAAAATTCAATTTTCATCTTGTATCTATTTGGGAAAAGATCGTCATTAGAGTATTCGAGTATTTTTAAGCCTACCGGTTTTGCTATTATTGGCCTAAAAGAACCCTTGAATTCATACATTTCTAACAGTTTATTTCTAAATAGATTTAAAGAGATACGATCGTTCTTAATTATCTCTAAAAATAAGGTTTTCATGTAAGGAAATTCGTTAAGATCTGTATTATATCCTACTAGAGGGATTATAATTTTTGCTCGATTCAGTCTTCTCGCCTCCTGTAGATACTCATCGTAGAACCCACCATATGTGTGTTTTATTTGTGTGGTATTCCCATTTTCTTCATCTAGTATACTAAAGACATCACCCTTTACGGGATTATATAAAGAATTCCCTTGATAAACACGTAACGACACCATTTTATTGAATAAGTAAGATTGAAACGAACTAATCAGTAATTTGATAAGGTATTTGGGTAGATGGTAAATAGCACCCTCATAATCCCCAGGATTATCTAATAAGTATTTGATCATAGTTCTCTCATAACCAAGGCTTGTAGGAAAAGAGTTAAGCGCTTTATTTAGATCACCCGTTTTTGCTAATTCTGCCCTTACTTTTTGAGATTGAGGTAATTCTGCGGAGTAATCTTTTATAACAAACTCCTCAAAAGCCTTCTTAAACTGGCTTTCTAAAATGTATCTCCCGACTATATGAGAATTCGGTCTAAAAGTACCAAATCGCTGAAGCCCGTAATAGTTTGGAAAACCATGAATACGGAGATTACTAAATAAATCTTCTATTTTTTTCATTTGATCAGGTATGTGTTTGATGTTCCTTAAAGTTATAATAAATTGGTTCCCCCAGTTATATCCCAATTTAACAGAATTCTTTGAAGGATATATGTTTCTAATATAAATATTATCCAATTTTAAGTTCTTCAATTTTTCAACATAATTACCTCGAATAGAAGCCATTTGAACACTTATAGATCGTTTATCTTTTAATCCGGCATACCCTATCGATTTTGGTGGAATACCTAAGGCTTTGCTAATTAATCTTATTGCTTCAAATGTGTCCTTATTAACTTTTATTAAATTAAAAAGTGTATAGTTATCTTTATTATCTTCAGAAAAATAGGTTGGGCCATAATCCTCTTTTATTTCAAGAACTCTTCCCGAATGGGTTATCTCCTTGACAATAAAATCCTTATAACGTTTTTTAATTATAGCTTGAATACCCTCATATCCAGAAGAAGAAAAAACTTCGATTCCAACAATTTTTTCTGTCTCTCTCTTGCTGAGGTTTTTAGATCCTATGGAAGTAATATTTTCTTCATCCAATTCATCCAGCCTAGAAATAATAAATTAAAGTAGCTTCAATTCCCCTGTGATTTTATCTAAGGTAGTTGATATTGCAGGTCCAATTCCTAAAGCTGTCGTTGTCCCAGGGGTTAACTGCGTCAATCCCGCGTCTTTAACTAAAAAATAGGGGATTTTGGCTTTTTCTAATTTTTGAACAATTTCACTTAAATCTTCAATGCTAGAAACTCGCAGAACCACTTTCTTCTGCCCAGCGTTTTTCCATTTCTTCCATGCATCTTTATTTTTTACTCTAACGATATCCGATGAGGAAATTGAAGCGTGACACGATTGCGCACATTTTTTACCGGTGCCCATCTTCAAATCGGTCCTTATTAAAATAACTTGTTTATATTCATCCACAATTCATTAAACCTGCTTAAATAAGAAATTAAGATATAATGCTCTAAAACCTATTGAAATTCAATGCGAATTGTATTACCGGTGAGTTCAAGAATTAATTCTTCAAGCTCTTCTTTAGTAAATAAGATCGCCTCTTGGTCACTTTTATTCAAAACTCCTTTAAATTCAATATCTCCTGTCGCTAAAAATATCTCGTTTAAAGAAATCAATTTTTTCGGTGCTATTAAACTTTCTAACACAGCTCTAGGATTTTTAGTCTGCTCGATTAAAATTAAATCGTCCACTTCGTACCTTTCTTTTAACCATTTAATAAGTTTCTGAGTTATTTTAAGCTTATCTTTTTTACCGATTACAAAAATTACTACATCTTCGAAATCAATTGCTTTATAGAAAGAAATATTTTTTAAAAAACTAAACTGTTCTTCCTCTTCCAAAACAAGTAAATCCTTAGCTAAATCTAACTCAAATTGAGTAAGAACTCCTTTATCTAGTTTTTCTTGGCAACTAGAACATAAAAATCCGGAATTTACACATGTTTGGCACGCTGGAAGATTTATCATTTATTTAATACCATTACATTAACTTATAGTTATTTATAACTCGATTATTTCACAATTTAACCCTCTTACTAACCTATCAGCAGTTGTAGGATCAGTTTTATATGTGTAAAGATGCTTCTTTGTCCTTAGTTTCAACTTTACAACATCTTTAACTCTCTTAACGCGACAATGAATCGCAAACTCTGCTAGTTCTAAGAACTTCTCTTCCTCAAATATCTCTTTCGGCATTTTCTTTCAATTAACTATTAACTTTTACTTACTCTAAGTTAAATCCTAAAATTATTTATAAAATTTTAATTTTTACTTTATTTCTATATTTCTATCCTCTATCAAAAAATTTTTTAGCTTTCAATTGTTTTTCAAATTATTCTTAAGTTGCAACTTGGAATACTACTATAATAAGT
>JAGXNP010000234.1 GCA_019894885.1 Promethearchaeota archaeon
GTTCACATTCAATACAATTGTTTTTATCTTATCTAATGCTATCACTTTTTTCAGTGTGTATTTTAAAAGAAAACTCCCATAACCTCTTTTTCTTTCCCCTTTTCTAATTAAAAAGTTAATTAAGTTTAATCTGTCTTCTCGATCTTGAATAATTATGATGAACCCTATAATGCTATTAGATAGTTCATCATCGATGAGCTTAAAAAAATAGGTGTTCGTTTTTATCAAATTAAAAATTAAATCTTTAGAAAATGAGTCCTTTTTGAAAGATCTTCTTTCTAAATTGTAAATTTCACAAAAATCCTTAAGAGTGACGTTATCAATAATCATTTAGTCCCATCTCTTCTTTGAATAACTTGATAGGTGTTTTTTCCGTTATTTGTTGATATTTTTCTTCTCGAAACGGTGTCATTTCTATTGTATATCCTTTTAAATTATGTTGAATTAGTAAATCTATAAAAATTTCTTCCAAAGCAAACTTTATGGGTAATTTAATATCAGTTTTTTCATAAGATAAGAAGTTTTGAGATATTTTTAGTTCATTTAATAAGAGATTATAAAACACTTTAATGTCTTTCTTCTCGCCTTCTATTAGAGCGTATAATAGCAAACCATCTCTCGTGATTTCTTCGTATGGTAATTTAATAGTTTTTGCACGTCTTAAATACCTTTCTCTCAATTGCCAATAATCCTTAGCTATAATCGTACAAAAATGAATTTTTATTGAAACTTTTGGAACGATATCATGTATGAGTTTAATTGCACATTCTTTACTATTCTTTACAGATGCTATTGTACCTGCTTCCAACTTAAATTTTCGGTCTTTAAGGTTTTGGCTATTTGGTAAAGTATACTCAAATTCATTCAAATTGATAAAATCTGCGCCTATTTTGTTCATATAAAAAATGAATTTTTTCAAATTTTCTATATATTCCACATCTGGAATCACAGGAACTTCAGCTCCTACTGACATACCCTTGTTTAATGCATATTTAATCACATTCCAATTTTCTTTTGATGGGTTGAATCTAATTTCGTCTAATCCTGCTCGAGCGAGTTTTGCCGCAATTTCTTCGCTAAAATTAAGACCGTTGGTATAAAGGTGAAGATGGAACTTTTTTCCTTTGTTTTCTTTGATGAATTTGATAGTTTCTATCGTTTTATTTAAGTTGGGTTCATATAATGGGTCTCCACCCGTAATACTCATGCCTTTCGCATTAATAGCTTTAAGTTCGTGTAGTATCTGCTCTTTAGAAGATATTTGAATCTCATTTATATAGGTATCTTTCTTACCTTTTCGTTTTTCAGAAATCGGACAATACCACCAACAATGTTTTGGATTTTGACAGATTCCATTAAGAAATAATACTGCTTTAGTACCCTTTAAACATTGTTGACATCCTTTAGGAATTCCTTCTTTTTTTACGTAAAATGTATGTGCTCTAGATTCTAAAATCACTGGATCTCTCATCTTTGTAACAACTTTTTTCTCACAATCGATTTTTTATTGGCTAATTTTTTTAACACATCTTCGGTAGTTTCGTACATTTCTATTGATCTCTTTAAAAATACACCTGTTTTTCCAAATTTTTCTCTCTTTAAAAGGACTTTTTTCCTTTCATTAATCAAATCAATACTAACATTCAACTGCTTTGCAACTAAATTTTCATTTCCAATAATCGAATATTCTTCATGACCATCAGAATTGGGTTGAATTAAAACTAACCTTTTATCGATTCCAGGCACTCTAATACTATTTTTTATTTGGTTAAGATTAATTTTTCCTCCAAAATCGTAAAATTCTCTTGATTTTTTATCGAACTTAGATAATGGAATTGTTATGCTCTCTAACTCGTTTAAATAAATATAGAGTTTCAAAGTGTCAGCGGGAGTTGCCATAATAATTTCTCTGAAATAATTATTAAAACCGTTCTTGTCGAGTATTATTTCTATTTGATACGGAGCTATGGGTGGGATTAAAACAATGTCGATATCGCTATCGTTATGAACATCGCCTCGAGCAATACTACCATATATAAATGGGTTCAAACCCTCTTTAGCGAACATCTCCAGCAGTTTTTTAGATCGTTCTCTTTTTTGTTGTAATAATTTCAAGTGATTTTCAGAGTAAATAACGGTATTAAAATGATCTCTTAGAATTTTATGACCTTTCATTAGTATTTAATCGCTTTTATCTTTTTTACTGTTGCTCTATATATCTAATTATTATGCTTAAAAGTAATGTTTCGTAATACTTGAATGTGCTTTTAGTTTTTTGGATAATTGTATATTTGGTGTATTTAAATGTTTCAATATTATGTAAGATCTTTTTTACTTTCTTGTTTTTAAAAAACGGATTTAATTTCTCACTAAATATCGTAATTAATTTAGAATTTTTGTTTGAATAATTTAGTAAAGTTAAGTAATCTTCCAGATTGTAAGATTTTAAACGGGGATTAATCAAAATTATGTTCCTACAATGGCAGTCCTTCAAAAGAAGATTCAAAGGTAAAAAAAATTTAGTAAAATCAATAAAATTATAATTCTGACTCAATGAGTTAACCTTTTGATTGTAAAACAATATAATAGCAGGAAAAATTTGTTGCAACTCTTTTTCGATATCAGATATCAATCGTTCCGTTATATTTTTAGTCAACATTTTAAGCCGAAGGCTTATCACATTATATCCAAACGTACAAAATGCTTCTGTGAGTGCTTTCAACAACATTAGGTTTCGATACCTTCTTATTAAGATTATTGTCGGTTTTATTAAATCTTCTTGCTGAAAAACGCTAGATTTAGTCAAATTGCACTTTTTTATAGATATAGACGAAAACTGATTGTTAATATCCAGAAGGTTCTCAACTTTCCTAATCGTTGAAACATTTGATAAAAAAAATCTCCATCTATATAATTCTTTAAGTACCTTTACACCGATTAAAAGCAGGATTAACAAAACAATTATGATAATATCAACTGTAATCCAATCAACTTGAAAGATGTCAAATGTCATAATATTTACAATGCACTAATTATATTAATCTACAACTTCGTCAATCCAATCCAAATATTTCTTAGATCCCTTCTCGATTTTGAAAGCAACGCATTCGGGGTTCGAATAACTATGAACTTCTCCGATTTTTTGAATTATAAAATCACAATTTTTTTCAGTAGTTTTAATTATTAACAGTAACTCGTTTTCTCTTTCTATTTTTCCTTCCCACCAATATATAGAAGTTAAATTAGGTATGATATTTACGCAGGCTGCTAACTTATTATCTATTAATAAGTTTGCAATTTTTTTACCCTCTTCAAAATTAGGTACAGTAACGAAAAATGTGTAATAATCCATCTTTTTCCCTTAAGTATGATATTTGATTCTAATAATGTACAAATCAATTTCAATCTAATTACGATATAAACAATTTATAAACAAATAGAATTAAGCTAATAGTTATTTATAAATCATTTTTACATAAGGGAGAAAAAACAGAATTTAATTTTAATATTTCTTCTATGTTTTTTTATATAGGAATTGCTATTTTTATTTAAATGAAATTATAAATAGGAGAACTTATATTATTAATAAAAAAAAAATAATTATGCTTTAAGGAGTTGATTGAAATCCTTCACAATGTTTACCTAATATCAAATTTTACGGGCATTTGTTTAATCCATAGGAAGTATGGAACGATAGAGTTTAATCAAGATTTAGTATCGGGGTTTTTAACAGCATTAAAAGATTTTTCTGTGGAGTTCTCGAAAGGATCGGGTGAATTGAAAATCATTGATATGCAAATATT
>JAGXNP010000235.1 GCA_019894885.1 Promethearchaeota archaeon
AATCATAACTCCAGCATTCCCATCTAAAAATCGTTGAGACATTGCTAATGTGGGTGTGGTTACAATTCCTAATGTTTTCACATTACATCCCGTACTTAAAATCCCAGAAATTAATGAATATTCTATTGGTAAAGCAGAAGTTCTAATATCCTTCCCGATAACTACAACACCTTCACCTTTTAAATATGTACCCAACGCCAATCCCACTTCTAACGCCATTTGAGGCGTAAATCTTAAATCAGATTCTGAATAATTTTTGAAAACACGCCTGATTCCAGATGTTCCAAAGATATTATTTGCCATAGATCAACACATTGATGTAATTGGAAAATCTCATGACTACTATTAAATCTCTCAAATGATTATTTATATGAATTTACGATAAATATTAAAGTTATTTCAATACAAATTTTCATTCATTAATTTTTCTAAACGTACTGCTGTTATACTTTAGTTTATTAATAAAAATAGTATCAATGCTCATTAGAATTAGAATTGAAAATTTCTGTTTTTTGAAAGTAGAAATTTTAATTTATCTCTGATCATTTAATTAGATAATAAAACTAGAATGAGTTTAATGATTACATGAAATTTGAAGAATTTGAATTGATTTATAACAATAATCGTAATGAAATTAAAGATAAACAAAAAATTAAGTCGAAGTTAAGTGAAATTCTTGGAGATAAAAATGTCTCTAACAGTGAAATTGATATCTTTGCTTATACTAAAGATTCTACAATGATTGGATATAATTGGATATTAGAAGGAAAGATTGCTGGTCTTGCTGATTTCATTACATGGCCAGAAAACAAAAACCAAATTATTAATATCTTACAATTGGCAAATTCGGAAGGGATTCCGGTCATACCTTACGCTGAAGGCTCTGGAGTAGTCGGAGGTGCAATTCCTATCCGGGGTGGAATTATTATTGATATGAAGAAGTTCAATCAGATCCTCAAAATAAATGAAAAAGATCTGACAGTAACGGTTCAATCTGGAATAAACGGCATGAATTTAGAACGTGCTTTAAATAATAAAAGATATACTTGTGGGAATATACCTCAATCTGTCCAAATGTCTTCTGTGGGAGGATGGACTGCGCATAAAGCAGCAGGACAGTTCTCAACGAAATATGGTAAAATCGAAGATATCATATTAGGAATGGAAATAATTCTCCCTCAAGGAGAGATAATTAATTTTAACTCTGTTGTTAGAAAATCAACTGGTCCTCAATTAGATAAGTTATTTATAGGGAATGAAGGAACTTTAGGGATAGTGACTGAAGTTACTCTAAGAATTTGGCCATATCCAGAGAAACGAGCATTAATATCATATGCATTTCCAACCATTGAAGATTCTTTAAATGCAGTTAGGCAAATTTTGCGTGAACAAATTTATCCTGCAGTTGTAAGGATTTATGATAAAGATGAAACTAAAAGGCATTTTTTACATCTGGAAAAAGCCAATGATAAAGTTATGGTTATTTTTGTATGTGAAGGTAATGAACGACTTGTCGATCTTGAAGAAGAAATTACAAGAGAAAAATGTGAACAGAATTCAGGAATCAATTGTGGGGTTCATCCAGTTGAGCATTGGTTTGAAACTAGATTTCGAGTTACTGAGACAAGCACAACTCCAAAAATGCAGATTACTTTTGATACAATTGAAGTAGCTTCTTCATGGGAAAACGCAGCAAAAATGTATCATCATGTATTAGATTCCGTTAAAAAGGTTAAAGGAGTCATATTATATACAGCACATGTTTCGCATTTCTATCCAAATGGAGTGGGAATGTACTTTACGTTTGGAGGAGTTGAAACTGGAGAAGATACTAAATTCGATTTTTATCAGAAGGTTTGGAATGCAACAATGGAAGCAGTTGTGGCTTCTGGTGGATCGATAGCTCACCATCATGGTATTGGAATAAATCGCTCAAGATGGATGGGAGTAGAATGGGGTAAGAGTATGAAAATCATGAAAGAATTCAAGAAGATTTTGGATCCTCAAAACATCCTAAATCCCGGTAAAGTTTACGAAAATAGTTGGGAGGAGGGTATTGATTAGATGCAAGAATTCTTAGATAAATATAGATGGTTCGTTGAAGAACTTAACAAGGTTGAGAAGGAAGTAAAGAGAAAAGTTATTAAAAATATAAGTCGTGTAAAAAAGAATTTCTTTCCGGAAGGAGATCATAAAGCAGACATTGATAATTTGATAAATTGCGCCCTTTGCCCAAATCTGTGCCGGTTTGATTGTGGAACGTTACAAGCAGCACAAAAAGAATCAATGAGCCCTAGTTATAAGGCAAAAATAGGGTATTATTTATCTATTGGTAAAATTGATCCGTCTAAGGAAGAAAATAAGGACTTTATAGATCTTATGTATATGTGCACTAATGAAGAAAACTGTAAAATATGGTGCCCATTTGATTTTTCAGTTGTATCTTTGTTAGAAACAGTAAGAGACGATTTAAATGATAAAGGTTTAATGCCGGAATATTGTAAAGAACAAATTGAAAAATTACAGAAATCAAATACTATCGAAGGATACAACATCTATGAAACTTATAAAGAAAATGGAATAGAGAATATCGAATCTGATGGTAATGATGAGGTGTTTTATTACCTTGGATGTGAATCAATGAAATTCCCAGAAGTTGTAAAAGCTAATATAAACATATTGAAAAAAGCAGGAATTAAATTCTCTACTAATCTTGACAGTAAAGTTTGTTGTGGAAGTCCATCGTTTAATATAAGAGATTTTACCACAGCAAAAGAATTTGCTGAAAAAAATAAGAACTTAATTGAATCAACGGGTGCTGAAATTATAATCTCAGACTGCCCTGGATGTGTTTTAACGCTTACTAAAAGATATGAAAGTGTTGGTATAAAAATTGATAAAAAAATAATTCACATTGTCGAATATATTAATCTACTGTTTGAAGAGGGAAAAATTCAACCATCTAAAATTATATCAGATGATTTGAAAAAAGTAACGATTCACGATCCCTGTCTTATTGCTAGAAATATGAACGATACAACTTCCATCAGAGACATCCTTAAGAAAATAGATGGTTTGGAATTAATTGAACCGCAATACAACAAGGAATATGTCCACTGTTGTGGGTGGAGTGGTACAGCTCATTGGGTTGATAAAGATTTAGCGATTAAAGAAGCAACGATACGGGTTAGTGAATTAAAAGAAACGGGTGCGAATGTTTTTATCTCAGCTTGTCCATTGTGTGAACTGGGTTTAGGTTATGGACTAACAGAAGAAGAAAAAGAAAAGATTAAAATAATGGATGTATCTGAATTATTAAATAAAGTTCTCTAAATATGGAGAAAATCATATTTAAATTTAAGTTATATTAATAAAAAGTGATATTATGAACGAAAAAATATGTGTTTTTGATGTTGGGACTACAGGGGCGAGGACAGTAATTTTTGATCTTAATGGAAGAGAAATCATTAAAGCTTACGAAGAATATCCTGTAATAGAACAACCAGTCGGTATATCAGAACAAGATCCGATAATATGGTGGAACGCTGTTAAAAATACTTGTAATAAAGTCGTGAAAAGCGGTATTGTAAATCCAAATGAGATAATTGGAATCGTAGGAACGTTCCAGAGAGCAACAGTAACTCTGATTGATAATAATGGTGAAGTTTTACATCCAGCTCTTACGTGGATGGACGAACGAGAAATATCTGATTTCAGAGAGCTTCAGGAAGAAAGAGGATTAAGAAGAATAATTCCAAAAATTCTTTGGTTTAAAAATAATAAGCCAGAATTATAC
>JAGXNP010000236.1 GCA_019894885.1 Promethearchaeota archaeon
GAAAAAATTATCCATTTTCGTTCACGAGCAAGAATGGGCTATAGTGATATGGGAGTAAACAGAAAAAGGATGGAAAAAATTACACATTTGTTTTAAATAAGAGTTTGGAGCAAGTTTAATTAAACAAATTTAACTAATAATTTAACAATTTTTTTAGATAATTACTTATCTAATTTTTCTCACATATCATAATATTTATAGATAATAATCAGTAGATTAAAATCCTAAATCAAGTTCTATATATTTGATAAGTTTTTCTTGTCACGGGTGATTTTTATGAGCGAAAAAAGAAAAAAAAAATTAATTTTTATCTATAATGCGGATTCAGGTTTGTTTAACACCGTAAAGGATTTCTGGCATAAAGCTCTTAGACCTAGCACATATCAATGTAATTTATGTCAAACCACTTTTGGAACTTTTGGAGTGAAAAAAGAATGGAAATCTTTTATTGACACCTTAGAAGTTGATACGGAATTTCTTCATAAGGATGAATTTTTAGAAAACTACGATATTCAAGACGCAAAATATCCTTCTGCTTATTTATTAGAAGATAGTGTTCTTAGGTTATTCATTTCGCAAGAAGAAATGGATAAAGTAACAACGACTACTGAAATGGAAAATCTCGTATCCTCTAAATTAAAATAAAATCTCTTCTTTTATAAAATAAATGGAAAGTAATCGAAGATTTTTACAGTTTTTTGACAAGGATGAATATGAAAAGTTGGTTCCAGAATCAGACGAACAAAAAAAGAAACCTTTTCCTTTATTCCAAAAAGATTTTGGTCAAGATACAAAGCTAATTGATTTAATACCTCCTGAAGAATTTGAAATTGGTGGGAAATCTTTCTTAGATGTTGTCAATAGAAGGATAAGTCGCAGAAATTACACAGATGAGGCCCTTAATCTGGAAGAATTATCGTTTTTACTTTGGTGCACGCAAGGAGTGAAGAAGACTTTTAAGGATAAAGCTGGTGTTTTAAGAACTGTTCCATCTGCAGGAGCAAAAAGCCCATTTGAGACATATCTCATAATTAATAGAGTGGAAGGGGTTGAACCCGGGTTGTATCGTTATATTTCTTTTACTCACAAACTGTTTTTCATTAAAAGTATTGAAGACGCTGAAAGGAAAATTAGTGAATTAACTTACGATCAAAAATTTGTTGGAAAAGGGGCTGTAATATTCTGTTGGGTAGCTATACCTTACCGAACTGAGTGGCGATATACTATTCTTGCCCATAAATTCATAGCTGTAGATTTAGGACATGTGTCTGAGAACTTATATCTTGCTTGCGAGGCTATTGATCTTGGAACAGTTGCGATTGGGTATTACGAGCAAAAGAAGTTCGATACTATGCTGGAAATAGATGGAAAAGATGAATTTGTAGTGTTAGTCGCTCCTGTAGGGAAAAGACCAATTTTATAAATGGGAAAAAAAATCTATAATTTAGAACTTAAGTGATCTAAAGCTTTGTTTATATCGTTTGTAGGTGCTTTACAAGTTTTATTAATACATACAAATGCAGTGGCCTTTCCTTCGTATTTGTCAAAAAATTGAACAAAATTCGAATATTTATCTATTTCTGGATTCAACTTCTCGGTAGGACGAAAGATTAATGATTTGTTTGGTAAAAATTGTTTTCTAATCTCATCTAGCATGGAATCTGTGTCTTCATTTCCAGTATCCCCTGCGATTACTAATGAGTAAGTTGGACCAACAGCGTAATCCACAGCAATCATCATTAAACTATGCGCAACAGGATTAGATCGTACATTTTCGGCAAATACTCTTCCAAGATAATCTGCTTTCTTCTCATAATTATCGTTACCGGTTAATTGGGCTAGTCTAAGCAAATTTAACATCGCTACTGAATTTCCTGATGGTATTGCTCCGTCATAGGTTTCTTTCTGCCTAGTTAATAACGATTCTGCGTCTTTAGGTGTAAAAAAGAATGCTCCAATCAAAGTGTCCCAGAACAATTCTAACTGTTCCTCAGTAAGTTCCACCGCTTTTTTAAGATATAAGGTATCAAAAGTGGCTTCATAGAGGTTGATTAAACCCCAGATTAAAAAAGCATAGTCATCTAAGAAAGCAAGTATATCCGCTCCTCCCTCACGGTAACGATGTAGCAGTCTTCCATTAGAATTTTTCATTTGAGTAAGGATGAAGTTTACTGCCTTTTTGGCTGATAGAATGTATTTAGGCTCGTCAAAAATGTACCCTGCCTTAGCAAATGCTGCGATCATCAATCCATTCCAGTCGGTCAGTATTTTATCGTCTTTATGTGGTCTAATCCTTTTCTCCCTAGCTTCAAATAGTTTTTTTCTGGCAGATTCCAAATCGAAATTTGAACTATTGGTCGAGTCGAATTTTAGATGGGGTATATTTTTTCCTGTTTTTATTTTAGTTGCTTCATCCAAAAAATTACCATCTACACTAACATTATAGAGTTTTGAAAACTTTTCTGCCTTATCTGCTTCTAATATTTCTACGATTTCTTTTTTGGACCAAACATAAAATTTCCCTTCCTCTCCTTCGCTATCAGCATCTTCTGCGCTATAAAATGCTCCTTCTGGAGAAGTCATATCGCGCAAAACATATGTCATAATTTCTTTTGCAGTATTAGCGTATTCCTGTTTATTTGTTGCTTGGTACGTTTCCAAATAAGCCAGAGCTAATAATGCTTGATCGTAGAGCATTTTTTCAAAATGAGGAACAAGCCAGTTAGAATCTGTAGAGTAACGGTGAAATCCAAATCCAATCTGATCATAGATTCCTCCCATTCGCATTTGTTTAAGCGTTTTTTCGACCATTGTTAGAGCGTTCTCTTCTCCAGTTCTTTTCCAATATCGTAATAAAAACAGCAGATTATGCGGCGTAGGAAACTTAGGAGCTGTTCCGAATCCCCCATTCACCTTATCAAATCTTGCAGAAAGCTGAGAGTAGGTACTATTTAAAACACTTTTCGTTAAACTACTTCCTGGCGATTCCGAATTCACATCTTGTAAGGCAAAGATTATTTTCTCGCTTGACTCTAATAGTTGTTTTCTCTCGTTCTTCCATAAACTATCTATTCGTTTTATTAAATCTATGATACCTATTCTTCCAAAACGGCTTTCCTTAGGAAAATAAGTACCGGCAAAAAATGGTTTTTTATCTGGAGTCATTACTATTGTTAACGGCCAACCTCCAGAACCAGTCATAAGTTGGCAGACGGTCATGTAGATTTTGTCTATATCGGGTCGTTCTTCTCGATCGACTTTAATGGAAACAAATGTTTCGTTCATTAATTTACCAACATAGGAATCCTCAAACGACTCGTGGGCCATAACGTGACACCAGTGACATGTAGAATACCCTATAGATAAAAAAATCGGTTTATCTTCAGATTTTGCCTTATCGAAGGCGTCATCCCCCCAAGGATACCAATTTACGGGATTTTTAGCGTGTTGAAGTAAATAAGGACTTTTCTCAGTAATAAGCTTATTGTACTTTATACTCGCTCCAGATTCATCTCGTTCGATATTGTAATCGTTAATAATATCCACCTATTTAATTTTTTTAATTTATTCCTTATACTTATCAATGTAAATAAAATCTTCTATAGCTTTTCTTGGAGGTCTCTGCTTTTCTCCGAGCCTCATTGAATCAGAAAGAACCGGATTAACCTTCTTTGAGTGTTTTCCAATAATTATCAAAGTAATTAACCTCATTGCATTTGGA
>JAGXNP010000237.1 GCA_019894885.1 Promethearchaeota archaeon
AGAATTTATTAATTGAGTCGAGGATGGAAATGGTTAAAACAATAAAATTAAGGAATGGTTCAGAGGTAGAATTTGACGAAAAAGCACCCATAACTCTTTTTGAAGTAATAATTAGCGAAGTTTTAATTCCCAAATATAAGGACAATAAAGATTGGAACTTAACCATAAATATTATTCTTGAAGAGATAAATGAAATCATATCCAAATATGAGTTAGATCCCAAGTTAAAATTAGGGCTATTAAACCAGGTAGAAACGCATTTGGATAAAGATATTGAGGAATTAACGGGTTGCGATAAAATTGAGATACTATTCTTGAATATGGATGATTTTGTTGAAGATATTGAGAAACTAATTGCCGCTGGTAAAGATAAACAAGATTTACGTCATGATATGGCAAAATTAATCTTTCCACTCACAGTATTTGAATTGGGAGAGTTGTTTATTTACTTAGGGAAAAGAGCATTTCTCAAGTAGGTTTTAACTTACATTCAATCAAATTAAGTTGTAGATTCGGTGTATAAATTATTATCTACTTTTTTAATAGAGTTGTTATTGGTCGCGACTGTAGAATGTATAATGTGTTGTTTTCTATTGCCCATTCAATATCCTGAGGGTAGTTAAAAAGCGCTTCCAACTTCAAACCTAAATTATGAATTTGCATAAGTTGAGAGGAATTTAAAGAGCAAATTTCCCGGTATTTTCTTTCAGTGTCAATAAGAATAGTAGAATCGCCTTTTGGATTAGCAACAGAAGTTTTTTCTTTTTTTCCTATTGTTATTTTCATTATTTCGAAGCCATTTTTCTGAATTATTATCATATCGGGAATTATTGTATTGTTCGTGATTGTTTCACCAAGACCCCAAGTAGAATTAATCATCATTTGGTCCTTATTGTTGTTGATTACATTTGCAGTAAATAACACTCCTGAAACTTGAGGTTTTAACATTCTTTGAACGATAATCGCCATTTCTAAATTCAAAGGAGTAATATTGAATCCTCTTTTGTTTAATTGTATAAGATATAATAGAATTTGAGGTGAAAATAAAGAAGCCCAACACATTTTTATCGATGAAATGATTTCTGTGATACTTCTGATGTTAAGAAACGATTGAGCTTGTCCAGCGAACGAAAAATTATTTGAGTCCTCATAATTAGCTGAAGATCTAACTACATAAGAGTTATGCTCATCAATATCTGAAAACTCTTTGATATGCTTTTGTTGTATCTCTGAGATTATGTTTGATGGCACTTCAGAAGTTAAGAATAACTTCTTGATCTTTGTTGAAATTTCAATTACTTCTTTCGGGTTATACTCTTTCGCAAAAATTTCTTTAATGATAGGCTTAATGCGAGATTCTTCTAGGAACAATGCGAAAGCTTTAGTACTTATAGCATACCCCGAAGGGACATTTACTTCATTTTTAATTAAGGTAAAAATGTTGGATGCTTTCCCTCCAAAAAGACAAGTATCCGCTTTACCTTCTTTTAAACTTGTTATATATTCCATAATGTGAATGTGAAAACGATCTTACTACTAACCATGGACTTAATCCTCAACGTAAAGAAAGCCTTTGTCTTCTCCAGCGTGTGTAATTTTTACTTTTCTATCGATCAGCGAAGGTATTTCATTAGTAGACATTTTAATTCCCATGACGCAAGGGAGTCCAAACTCTCTCGAGATAATAGCTAGGTGAGAACCAGCCCCACCTGTAGTACAAATAGTACCAGCTAGATCTGATAAAATAGGACCTATTGTTGTTATCCCTGCATCGTCTACTAAACATATTTTGCCTTTTGCTTTATCAAACAGATCGATCACGTCTTCAATCGTAGTAACATAGACTAAAGTTCCGGAAACCTCTAATTTAGATGAACATGACAAGCCTTCACCTACTTTTCTCATGCATATAATCCCTTAGGAGTAAATTCTTTCTTAATTTTAATTTATCAAAATCTTAAGTAATGTAATTAAATGTATTTAAAAAACTTAAAACTATTTCATAGATTTAAATAGAATTAAGTTTAAAATAAAATATAAAAGGAAAGATTTTAGGGGATTACCTTATGGATGTTAAAGAAGCAAACAAATTAATAGCTCATGCTTCCGAGCTAGTTGATTACCAAGTTTCAAAAAGAGGTCTTTTAGAGACTCAACTTTTCCCAGTAACTGCTTATATTTGCGTATCGTTTTATAACGCTTACGATATGTTATATGATATTTTGAAAAAAATTTCGGAAAAAACAACTCCTGAAATTATGGGAAGGGAAAGTCGAAAAATCTTGTCTGAAATTAATGCTCTAAGTATATTTTATATTCCGTTATATTACATGATTGGAAGAATGGGAGAAATTCAAAGGAATGGAGGTGATTCTACAAGTGAAAGTCCAGAGAAAAGAGAACAAACCTTATTTGTATTAGATTTCTGGAAAAGGTTAGCCACTTCTTATTTCAAGGATGAAAAAATATCTGTTTATGATTCTAACAAGAAGAACATGGTTTTGGATCATTCTACTGTTAAAAAAACTTTAAATAATGTCGTAGATCTATCCAAAGAAGAAGTCATTAAACTAAAAAGAACCGTAGCAAATCTTGAGGTAGTATCTTTTCTTGACGAATGTGAAGCAAGAGCAAAAATATGTGACCATGGACCCTACAAAATTAACGATAACGAAAGTTTAGTTTTTAGAGAAATTTCACATCTATACGATGGTGGCAGACCACATTTTCCTTGGTCCGAGACGAATGCCAAAGCTCCTTTTAATAATATTGCTTTTGCTTTTCGATTGAAAGATGTAGAAATTAATTTCGACGATTTTGCCACTCTTGAAACTATTCCTCAAGATTTTACGAATAACATCACAGGTGTCGCCCTATTAACTCGTAGTGGAGATAAAGTTAAAAATCTTGATTGGAACATTTTAGATTCATTTAAAGATTACTCGGAAAGAGCGAATAAAGAGTTATTTTTGAAGTTTTCAAAATGGGATAGAAAACAAAGGTTAATTGCAGGTGCATATGCTTACTGTTATGGATATGCGAGATACACCAATTTCGCTGGAATTACTAATGATATAAATTGGGATCTTACGGAGAGAACGATGAATAAATACGTACCAATGTTTATGGAGAGCGATTTTGATCCAGGTATACCTAGGCTTTTTCGGAGTAAATCTAAAAAGAGAAAAGAAGGCCCTTCGTTGTATTTACTCCCAGAGGAATGAATGTTATGGGTAAAAGTTACCTACCTCCTGGTTTAGATAATCGTGATGAACTACTACATCAACCTACTAACGAATTAAAATGGCGCGAATCTTACTATTTTAATTGGGCAGATGTGGAAAATAAAATTTCAGGATTTTCAACAATTGGGATTGTTCCTAATGAAAATAGGCGAGAGTTTGTATTTTTACTATTCTTAGAAGATAGAAATGAAGTATATTATAAGGAACCTCCATTACAGGAATACGAGACTGATGTAAATGTGATGTTGAAATGTAAAAATCTCTCATACAAACTTATTGAACCATTTAAAAAATGGGAGATAAGTTATAAATCAAGAAAAATTGAGTTTAATATTACATTTGAAACTAGATTTCCAACTTTCAATTTTGGTACAAATTCATCTAAATCTTGGCACCAACATTTTGAATCATCAGGAGCAATTT
>JAGXNP010000238.1:0-454 GCA_019894885.1 Promethearchaeota archaeon
CAAATATAGTGGTATAATTGGAAAATCCAAGGAAAGACAATAAAAAACCTGCAATTATCAAAGATACTCCTCCTAAGTCAAATCCTAAATTTTCCAGAGAAAAAAAAAAAGACCAGAAGAAATCTTTTTTTAAAAAAAAGAAAAATATTAATAAATCAAATTTAAATATCTCAACTGTAGAGGATGTTGAATTAGGAATCCCATTAGTTCCAGAATTGCCAAAAAAGAAGAATAAGCTTACAATTAATTCTCCAGGGTTATCTGCTGATCTTCTACAAAAATGGAAAACATTAAAATCTGATAATACTAAAGTTGTTTTAGTAAATTGTGAACGATGCAGGGAAGTAATTCCAGTACCCATCCCTAAAAATTATATTATCAAATCTGACTTACCAATTGTTCCAATAAGCTATGTTCATAGTAATTCTCACATGAAGGATCAACACTGTATTAC
>JAGXNP010000238.1:464-3659 GCA_019894885.1 Promethearchaeota archaeon
ATACTTCATCTTGATCATGATTTTGACATACGTAGACAGCGAATTTCTGATGTAGTTTTTTCTCCTGAATAATTATATTTATCTTGGTTTCTAATTTAAACCCTAATTATTATATGGTTGAGTTACAATCTTTAGCTATAAATAAATATGTTTTAACAAGATTTATTATGGTTAAGACAACCAACTAGAAAAAATCGCTATTAGGATAGGAATTAAACATAGTAAGCTGATAAAATAAATAAAACTATTTTTCCACTTTAAATCGTTTGGATTTAATATAGTATTACAATTATAGCAATATTTAAGATTGACATTAGTAATTTTACTACCGCAATAATAGCAGGTAATATTTCCATTATTTTCTCTAATCGAATAATTTTCCTTAGATTCTAACATTTAATATTAATGACGAATTTGATTTAAAAGAATTAAAAAAATGCTAACAATTATAACATATATTCTAAAGTTAAATTTAATTATAAAATCATTGATCTATAGGTGATTAAACTATTTCTGGTTACATCGGTAAAAATATTAGGTTAGAACGAATATTTAATAGAGAAACAAAAAGAACAATTATAGTTCCTATGGATCATGGATTAACCTTAGGCCCCATTAAAGGAATAGAAAGAAATTTAGGCGAAATGGTTAACAAAATTGCCTTAGGTGGCGCTAATGCGGTTTTAGGACATGTTGGGATTCCACTTTATGGCCATAGGGGATATGGTCCGGATATCGGATTGATACTACACTTATCAGGATCCACATCATTAAGCCCAGAAACAAATTACAAAGTCTTAGTAAATAACGTATTAGAAGCTGTAAAGTTAGGTGCTGATGGCGTATCTTTACACATTAACATTGGAACTAAAACCGATCCAGAAATGTTAGAAATCTTGGGAAATGTTTCACGCGAATGCAGAGAATTTGGGATGCCACTTTTGGCAATGATGTATCCTCGTGGAGAAAATATTGATAACGAGTACGATGTTCAAGTTGTTAAAATCGCCGCAAGAGTTGCTGCGGAACTCGGAGCAGACATAGTAAAAACAAATTGGACAGGAGACCCTGATTCCTTTAAAGAAGTTGTTGCAGGGTGTATGGCACCAGTTATTATCGCCGGAGGCGTAAAGGCAAGTGTGAGAGAACTTTTAGAAGTAACTAAACAATCCATAGAAGTTGGCGGAGCAGGCGTGGCGTATGGAAGAAATGTATTTCAAGCAGAAGATCCTACAAAAGTTGTAAAAGCACTATATTTAGTTGTTCATAGAAATTACGAAGTAAGTGAAGCCATGAAAGAAATTAGGATTTAAAAAACTAATTTTTACGATTAAGGTAATATTTTAAAATGAAACCAATTATTGAAAAACGGAAGCAATTTGATAGTATTTTTTTGTATATTTCTATTTTTAAATTAGTGAAAAGTTATCTCGTACTTATTTCCGATGAAGAAGGTATGGGTATCGGAACCGTAACATTAGGAATCCCTCCTATAATTGAGAATATGAAAACTTCTTCCGCATCTCACCAAATATTTGGAGTTCAAAGTAAAATTTTAAGTAAGATTATCGTCGAAAAGATTTCTTCCTACCTTAAAGAGCCCGTATTGTTGCTACTTTTTTTAAAACACATTAAAGAAGATCAAGAGGTTGCCAAACCTTTAATGGAATTACTGAAGGAAGCATTAAATGAAATTTCTCAGAAATAAATGAAGTAATGAATATTTTAGAAATAAGCTTACGAGTTTCTAAACTTAATGTAAATATTAAAAATGCAGGGAAGGGGATTTGAACCCCTGTAGACCTATGTCAATGGATCTTGAGTGTGGCTCAAGAACTACATTATCATGTGTTCTCGATTGTGTCCACCGCCGTTGACCGCTTGGCTATCCCTGCTATTCTAAGGAGCATTTTCTATAATTATTATCAAGTCATTGTTAAATAGAAGATGGATGCACAATTTTGCTTGATTTTTACCCTGTGAAAAGAAACATGAATACGAAAACAACCGCCATCATACCAAACATGATTATCATTTGAACTCTGCTTTTTTTTTTCTGCTTTTTTTGACTGGTATGATAATTATCTCGACAATTTTGGCTACAAAATTGCTTATCTGTTGGCATTGCTTTTCCGCAAATAGGGCAATGGCTATGAGGTCCCCATTTCTTTTTAATCTGATCTTTCCAAGTAGATTGAGACATTTTCTTTTTATTCAAATATTAAATTTTTAATTACTATATTAGTAAAAGGTGCTAAATTTTAATATTTTATTATAAAAAAAGTTATTTCGTGATTGTTGTGCCTATATTCACTTTTTCGTTATTCCATAATTTTTTAAACTGATCTAGCTTCGAGCCCGAAATTACCGATACAAAAACATTACTTCTTTTTAATATCTGCAAAGAAACTGCATCAAAAATCCTATATTCTCCAGCCGCAGCTTGAGTATCTTCGGACATTTCTAAAATCATTTTTTGAAGGGAATCGTAATTAAGTTCTCTTAATAATTTTGCGTCATCAAATACTTTTGGATCTTTATCGTAAATACCATCAACATCAGTGAGGATTACTAAACGCACAGCTTTTAAAAATTCTGCTACTTGAATAGCTACAGAAGTCGTTGATTGTCCTGGCTGTAATCCTCCCATTACTACCACTTTATGTGAATTAAGAGCAACTGCTAGTTCTTCGAAAGATTTTGGAACCTTAGGATAAGCAAACTCTTTCATGTTAGCTACCATTAATCGGGAGTTTATACGCGATATGTCAATTCCTATCATATCACATAATACTTCATTATCAGTAAATTCTCTTATTGCTTTAATATATTGCCTAGCGATCGTTCCTCCTCCACAAACGATAACGATTGAATCGTAGTTTTTGTTGTTTTTTATTAAATCGCAAAATTCGGTAATTTTTTCATAATTTATAGTTCCCCCTTCAGAAAATAGAAGAGAGCCCCCAAACTTTATCACAATATTCTTTGTCATAATAAACTATAATTGATTTTTATTTTTTAATTATACATATAATTAAATTGGGAAAAGTAAATATTTATTGGGTATGGTAAGTAATACAAATAAAATTATTGTTGAAGTTCCCCACCGCATTTCGGGTTTTTTTGAAATTGTAGATAAAGAAAATGGAATTCCAATTAAAAATCCAGAAAGAATTGGCTCTCGAGGAGCCGGGT
>JAGXNP010000239.1 GCA_019894885.1 Promethearchaeota archaeon
CTTAACATTCTCCCCTGATTCTCCAAAATCACCGTTTACTTCTAGGATATCCCCAATTTCCATTTCGCTTAATTTTTTTTTAGTTCTAGCAACTGGTAATGGGCAAACTAATCCATTGCAGTTCAATGTATATGACTTACTTATAATTTATCACCCGCTTCACATTTAACTGAATAACACATTATCTGCTTCTACACACATGTTAACAAAGCCGTTCATTGTGGTTATTTCAATACCCTGAATTAGTTCCTCAGCTGCAACACCTCTTGCTTTAGTACATACGCCACAAGCTTTAACAACTCCACCTTCTTCTATTACATCTTTAAGCCACTTTTCAATGTTGTCATAGGATGAGGGATTCTGATTTTTTTTTCCTATGAACACTCCATCTTCTACTAAAAAGATATTTATTTTATGTCCTTCTAACAAAGATGTATATGCGAACCTTAGCATTGTATAGGGTCTTTCGTAAGTATAGGCACCATCACCAATTACAATTGTAAAAGTTTTTATCTTATCGGTCATGTTGGGTCAAATTTTTAACTAATTTAAAACGATAGGTTATTTCATAGAAATTAAAAAGTATTTATTAATTTTTTCGAATTAATTTATTTACTATTTCGATAAATTATTTAATATTGTAAAGGCGTTACTTATTTGAACAAGAGAATAATTTTTAACTTATCATTAAGGAAAAGATAATAGAACGATGAATATCGAATATCTAAGAAACTTTATAAAATTAGCGAACTACAAAAGCTTCACAGAATTGGCACGTGACATTCCAATTTCCCAGAGTACTATATCTCATCAAATTTCTCAATTAGAGAAAGATTTTGGAGTAATCTTGATTAACAGGAGTACAAAAAAGTTCGAAATAACAGAAGCTGGAAAAATTTTATTAAATTATTCACAAAAAATTATTGATTTATTTGATTCGTGCGTTATAGATTTAGAAGAGTTTCGGAACATAAAATTTGAAGAAATCGTAATTTCGGCGTCCACAACACCAGGATCTCATATTTTACCAAGGAATATTGCAGAGTTCCGAGATAATAATCCCAATGTGAATTTCAAAATTAAAATTAATAATTCACTGAAATCTATAGAAAATATCGTAAAAAAGCTAGCTGATTTCGCAGGAATCGGTAGTTTTATCAATTATCGCAAGGATGATTTTGATGTCATTAAAATTGGAGAGGATGAACTTAAATTCATATGTTCTCCTAACCATAAATTACTAGAAATTTCTAAAGGTAAAGTGAATCTATCAGATCTCATGAATTACCCTTTTGTATGGCGAGAAAAGGGTTCTGGGATGAGAAACGCGTTTGAACACCAATTTCCAGATTATAAGAAGTTGAAAATAAAACTAGAAATGAACGATAACGATTCGATTATTTCAGCAGTAAGTGAATCAAATTATCTCAGTATCATGAGTGAAATGATGGCAATAAATGCTGAAAAGGCAGGTTTAATTAAAATTCTAGAAATTAGGAGTTTTCCTCATATTGTGAAAAGAGATTTATTCTTTATCAAGTCAAGAGATAACGAATCAAGCGAATTAAAGACTAGTTTTTGGGATTATATAAAAAAAAAATATGAAAAATATTAGAGTTTACCTTTCTACTTTATTAGCCCTGTATTGTCAAAATTTAAAAAATAACTTATCTTCTCTTTGAGGGGACGAATGCCTTCTTTAAATAATGTGATAAGAAAGATTGCGATAAACATAATTGAGCCTAGCCCTGGAGCAAAATTTCCCATAACATCAACAATAGTTGAAGTGGGACTGAATGAAATTAGAGTAAATAGTAACGATGCAACAGCGACTATGACAGAAAGCAAAGAAATTACAGCTGCCGTCTTTTTGCTTATGTTTAAATGAAATGGACCGATATCTAATCGAAAATGCTTAGGTTGTACAATTATCGACAAGACGCTATGATTAATTACATTGTCCTCGTATTCGATGTAAACGTGTAAGTATCGTCTCTCACTCATCTTTTTTTCCTTTTTAGTTCTTTTCTTATTCTTTACAGGTAGTACTGAAAAGATCATTACTGGGGGGTTAATAGCGTCTTTTTTAATTTCTACTTTGCCGTATAATGGGTGAACTTCAAATCCTTCTCCTTCAACTTTTAAGGTTACTATAGGAGGTTCTTTCTTCGTAGTAACAATTTTAAAGGAAGTTTCAAAAACTGTTTTACCTTCCTCATCAACGATTTTAAGCTCCTTATGGGAGAGGTAAACATAAAACAGATAACTCGATTGTTCCATCATGACAGAATAGTATTGAAGTCCCATGTTTATCTCGTAGGTTGTTTCTTGAGGTTCTTCCGAAACAGGTTCTGCTGCTCGTGATGGTTTTTCTTCTTCTTCTGCTTTAGGGGCACCTCCAAGCCCGTTTAAGATGGCTCTCGCTGCTTTTGGAGGTCCTCCACCAGGGGCTCTAGTAGGTGGGGGAGGTGATGCAGGAGCAGAACTATACGATTCACTTGGAGCATCGTCGAATTTGTCAGCTTCCTCCATAAACATGTCTTCATCAATAGCCTCTTCATCCGCAACATATTTCATTGCTTTAGGTGCTGGTCTTCTCTCTTTTTTTTTAGCTTTTGGAGCATCCAAAATACGACTCTTTTTCTCTTTGAAATCATAAGCTTTTTCTGATTTTTTGCGTAAATCATCATCTTTCGCAATTTCAGAGAGTGTCGTAGATTCTTCTGGGATGATCCTAACTTCTTTTTCTTTAGCTTCCTCTATCCAATCTTCAATCATGTTTAATGTTGGAGGTTTTCTAAACACATCAGGTTTTTCATTATCTAATTTCACTATTCGATCTAAAACATTATTCGGATTATGCTGAGCTAATTCTTTAACTGAGCTAATTCCAATTTCATTTATCACTTCAGCATATTCTGGACCTACGCCATCAATTCTCATCAAATCAGCGTGTTCTACCCACTTATCTATTAATTTTTCTGAAATCTTTGTTTTTTCTGCTAATTTTTTAATTCCATCTCTGTCTAATCCTAATATACTTTCAACATCAAAAAATCCTGCTTCTTCCATAGTTTTTCCATATGTTTTACCGATTCCCTCAATCTCAATAATCCGGGTAGCCCTTTCTTTTTTGTCTTCTTTCTCTTTTTTAGAAATTAGATTAAGATTTTTAAGTTTGGTCTTCTCCGCGATAGGTGTGAGGGTGACGAAGTCTACAAACGAAATATTCGTTCGATTTAATTGAGTATCTCCAAATGATTTGTAAATATCATCTAAAACCTTGCCTAACTTTGCATTCTTTTTATAATTTCCAATAAAGATAAAATCAAGAATATATACTGAAAGAATTTGAGTTTTTTTGTCATAAAATATTTTGTTTGTTTCAATTTTAAGTTCATTAATTGCTTGTAAAGTTTCCATATTTCTCCCTACATTATTCTTTGTTTTTTATAATTTTACGAATTTAAATCTCTTAAATAAGCCTTAAATTCTAAGATGTACTTTTTAATATCTTTTATTTTTTCTATTTTTAAATCTTTTCCTATAATTTTTTCAATTGCATCGTTCATCAATTGCAGATCTTTATAAGCCTTAAAA
>JAGXNP010000023.1 GCA_019894885.1 Promethearchaeota archaeon
TATTTATGCAGGAACACATATATTGGGGGAGCAATTTCAAGTGTCTTAAATCGCTCAACTACGTCTTTTAAATAACTAATCGCTTCGGGAAGTCTTACACGACTTTGAACATCGATGACATATATCGCAATCTCGGTGTCATCAAAATATTTTCCAGGATTTTTCAAGTAAGAAATTCTATAGCTTATCTGTCCGCCGAGGTCCCATTCAGCAATTTCTCTTCCCATAAATTCGAAAATTCTTCTCTGAGCACCTCTTGTAGGCTTAAGAAATGCGATTTTCGAAAATTCACGCTGTATTCCGTGAATTATAGTCGTTTTTCCAGCATTGTCCAATCCTGTGAAAAGGAGTTTACTTGGGCTAACTGATTCTCTTACTTTCTTTTTATCATCTTCTTTAGTTAAAAACTGAATTGACAAAATAATCTCACCTGTATTAGCAAAAAAACTTCTAATATATATTCTTAAGTAGAATATGCATATGCGTTCTTATAAAATTAACTTTATTCTTAAATAGCAAATAAATAGTTTAAAATTATTTTAAAAGGCAATTTTTAGAAAAAATATCGAAAAAAATTCCCTTTCAAAATTCAGTGGGCATTTTATACTTGATATTGGGTTGAGTTTTAAAAATTTCATTCAATCGGTTAACGACTTCTTGAGCTGAAGAAGCTCCAAATATCTTATCAGTTCTTCTGTCATCGATTTTTTTTCCCGCCATTTTGGAAGACCACCCATTAATCTCACCAGTTAGTGCAATGATAGGTTTCCCATAAATCCAGGCAAAACAGATTTCAGAGAGAGTCCCCGCTTTTCCTTCTACAGCAACGCAAGCATCACCACTCAATACTACAACAATATTTCGAGCCTGAGAAAAAGGAACAGGTATCACAACATCTATAAACTCATTTGCTCGACTCTTATCTTCATAAGGAATGATACCGATTGTAAAGCCACCTTCTTGCTTGGCGCCCTTACACACGGCTTCCATAACACCATATAACCCGCCGCACGCCACGGCATATTTATTAATAGCTAATAAGCGTCCTAATTCTATTGCTATTTCTTCTGTTCTTGGTTCGATTTCACTTGTACCAATAATAGAAATAGTTCCCTTATAGTTACCTCTATAATTAAAACTCATGCTTGATAAACTCGTTTTATTGTATTAATTTCTCCTATGAGTCTAAGGCTTTTATTTGTTAATGAACTTAATGATTTTTTAAATCTATAACTTCGATTGAATCTTTTCCATCGTTTATTTTTAAAACTTCCTTGGTGATTATCTCTCCTATAATAGTTGCTTTCAAACCATGATTATTAAAAATTTTAATGATTTCTTCGCAATGCTCCTGCTGTGCTGTCAAAATATAGGACGTTGTCAAATACATTTGGATGTATGTTTCTAGGGCATATTTACTTTTTATCAATAGTGGAGGAATCTCTATTTTGTCAACATTAATGTTTGCTCCAACTTTAGAATAATTAATTAGCTGCATTAATGTTCCAAAAATACCTCCATTTGATATATCTTTAGAGGAATTTACGATTTTTAGTTTAGCAATTTCATTCATCGACTTCCTCTTATTCAAAACTTCTTCAGAGCTTTTATAAGTTATTGTATCCCAATGGAGCTTATTTGCTCTTCCAACCTTTCCACTAAAATCTACAGCTAGTATTATCTTGTCTTTATCTTGAGCATTAGTCGCAGAAATGTACTCGTCTCTCTTAATATCCCCTATAACAGTCGAACTCAATTCATTATACTCTTTTATATTCGTGTGACCCCGAACTATTGGAACCTTGAACAATTTCGAACCTTGACAAATGCCATCGATCATTTTTTGACCAAGGATTTGATCTCTGAAAGATATAATTATACTTACTGCTAACGGTCTTCCTCCGCACGCATATATATCGTCCACACCGACCAAAATTGAACTAAATCCCGCGCCCAACGGAAATTTCTCTATATAACTCGTCTTTATCCTATCAGTAGTGATTAAAGTTAGCATATCATTATCATTTTTAATAGCTGCAGAGTCTTGGCCAATATCTGAAAAAATTCGTGGGCTCTTATAAGAATTTTCGTTAATTTTTTGAACAAAAGGGTTAATCTCAGTTTTTTCTATGATATTTCTATTTGTTCTAATATATTTAGTAATTTTATCTAACATTAATGTTAGAGAATAAAGCTATATATAATTAAATTTCCTACCTTTTATTATTAGAAAATAATATATAAGAAACTCCAACTAATGGATAAATTAATTGAATCGTCTATAATCAAAGGATTATTATTTTCTGCCTTCGATAAATTCGGTCCTCAACCAATTTATATGTTTCCAGATTCTGTAGATGAGGACCAACTAAAAAAAGCACATTCAGATGATGAAGAGGAAAATAACCTTGGAATTACCTTAAGAGATTACACTCAGATAGCGATTAAAAATATCACTCTTTTACTTGGGGATGGAAATATATTGCATCAAGATCATAATGTATTAAAGAAATACAAGCACTTTGGTATCATGCCATTTCCAGATTTCGGTCTAACATCGCTAAGCTATTTTCATTTTATTGATGCTGAATTTTCAGAAATACCACTGGCAAGTGCATTTTGCATATTAATCGATGAGAAAAAAAGGAGTTTCTTATACAATAATATAAACAGATTAAAAAACATTATTACGGATTTTTTTTCTGAATTTGATAATCGAATCACTAAAGAGCTATTGCCTCAAGAGCTTGTTGCAGGAGATTTTAAAAAACTATTAGAAAAAATAATTAACATTGAGCAAACACCCTCAACGCCAATAACAACGCAAAGAAAAATGAAAATAATTCTTTCTGGTCTTGATAATAGCGGAAAAACAAGCTTTATAATTTCTGTCGATAGAAAATTCTCTAAGCTAATTGGATTAAAACCCACAAGGGGAGCAGATGTAAGCTCGATAGAAGCTCTAGGAACAACCATCTTTTTATGGGATTTAGGCGGACAGAGAAGTTATCAAGAAGGATATCTTAATAAATCTCAAATTTACCTATTTGAAGCAGATTTGCTATTTTATTTTATTGATATTAGAGATAAAGAGAGGTTCAACGAAAGCATAGAATATCTCAAGAAAATTAGAACTGCCTTGAAAAATTTAGAGCAGAAAACTCCAATAATTTATATCTTTTCGAAAGGAGATCCCGACATCATCAACTCCGTTGAAATCCAATCCAATATCAAAAACATTAAGAAAAAATTAACAAATTTATCTTCTAACGGAAGCCCTGAAATTTACGTAACGACTGTGTTTGAAATCTTTTCAATTTTAAGAGGATTTTCATCTGGCATTGCAAAATTGAGCCCAAATAGGAATTTAATCGAATATAATCTTAGTGAATTTTCTTCATTAACAGGTTCATCATTGGTACTTCTTCTGAGTAGCGACGGGTTAGTTTTAGCAGAGCACTTCACCCCAGAAGCAATGGAAATTACTAAAATGCAGAAATCCGAAGAATTATTAAATGTATTTGAAGTCGTTGCCCCTCAATTTACTACATTATTCAAGATTTTTTACAAATTTAAAACATCTGAGAAAGAAGAAGCAATCTTTAGAGTTTCAGACTCTGTAATCTTGTTAAAGCGAGTAAAAATCGTAAACTACGAGTTATATATCCTCTTTTTAATTAATAATGAAAGTAAAAAAGATATCATTAACCAAAATCTTCAAGATTTTCTTAATCGCACGCAAGATTTACTATTGAGATACATATCTTAATATCTTAAAAGATGTACTTCATCGGATTCCGGTCTGATATATTTTTTCTCAAAACCCTTTTTCGATAATAAGAATTAATAGCAGATATCAAGGACATTGAGGGAATAATGCACTTCGCGAATTTAACAGGTCCAAATAACACAAAATCACTCCCGGCATTGACGCAATAAGCCATCAAAGAAGCAATCCCACCACATCTCGCTTTGTCACCATATTTTTTAACAAAATTCCAACCATAAATTGCATTGGCGGGTGCAAATCCGGTGGGCAATCCTAACTCTGATTTTACTAACCTTGTTGTCTCAGCATTAATCCCTATGGATGGTAAGTCTAAAACAGCAGTGTCGACCAGTATGTTTTCTATATTAGCGCTTTGAGCTTTTTTAATCAATGTATTTTTTAAAAAATCTATTTTTTTTTGAGGAAAAATGTACTTATTTCCGAATGTTAATAACACGGCGTGTTTAACACCAATTTCTTTCAACTTTTGCAAACTTTCCTCGCTTGTAGCTTCATCAATACTGTTTAAGATCGCTCTATCCAATAATCCAATGTCTTTTAAACCTTCCATTGCGGGAATTCGGGAACCATCGTTTAATCCATCAACTAAAAATGGATAATCTACAATTTCAGCAATAAACTTGCATTCTTTTAGCAATGCCTCCGGATATCCTCCAACCACATCTATTATTCCTTGCATTCCAGTTTCTTCAATAATTTCTGAGTATTCGTTTAATTCTTGTTCCACGAGTTTTTTATCTATTTTTCCAGTTTTTTCATCTAGTAAAGCGGCGTGGTTAGTGTAAAAAACGGTGGCAATCATTACAACGGGATTCTCACCGGGCTGACCTCCGATGGATACATTACCGATTTTGGCAACTGTTTGATCTTTCTCAAAATTTAGCATAATGATCTCTATAACCTTTTTAGTAATTGAACAATTGGTATGTTTAAAATTTTATTACTATTCTTTTGGCTTTCTCACTTGTTTAACTTTTCTGCTAATTAAAGTGCCCGTATATATGATGCTAATAATAAATTCGGGGATCCATTTATGAAGTAGGAGAATAATAATAGCTGCAATGAAAGAGCTTGCTGCGCTGATCGAAACGTGGATGCTATCCCAAGGATATCCAAGATAATATAATTCAATTTGAATTAGCATTCGAATAATATTAACCACATAGAAAATAATTGATGATACAATTAATGCTTTGGTCTTTCTCCAAATTATATCCTTGTTAGTGCGTTTATCTTTGGAGTGAGGGGTGCAAACTATAATCCCTACGAATATACATATCGCTTGGATACCAGTGCAAAATGTTTCAAAGAAAATGCTACCTAACGGGTCTCCATCAATATTCCCGACAAAATTAAAACTCCAATGATATTTTCCACTTGGTACATAGCTAGTAGATACATCCATATCAAAAAATAAATTAAGAAAATAAACAGTCTGTTTTACAACTATTTCATGTAGCCAAAATTGAGCCTCAACATCAAAGAAGAAATAAATGATTATTGCTAGAAGAGGTGTGCCAACTCCTAATACAATTAAAGAATTTAAAGAAAATACGTACTTTTTGTTTTCAAATTCTATAACGGGTCTTGTTGATTTTTCTTTTGGATCTTCTTCTTGCACATGGTTAAGATCCTTCATATTGTTATCATATTTATCAGTTATAACGAGACTCAATATTAGAAGCAAAGGAATCATTACTATACCAAAATTATATTTGAAATCAGATTCCATTACCGAAATGGAAAATCCAATAACTATAGCAAATAAAAAATTCAGGGAGTGCGTAGTTAACATTCCAATCTTCAATCGATTTTCTATTCTCTTGCTCACAAAGTTTAAAATTAAAAGAACTTGGATGCAAAAAGAGATAATCAATATAACAAAGATAATGATAGTCACTTCTAGAGACAAAGCAAATAAAAACAATCCAAGAAAAAAGCTAATAATAAGCAAAAATGATAAAATTAGCCATATTAGATATTTATTGGTGGTAATCAAGATTTTCATATTAATATTGTCCTAAAACTAATTAATTGAATCTAGAATAAGTTCCTAGTAGACTCAATAAAAAATGTAAAAATTAATGATATTTAAGATTATTTGTTAGATTCATTTTAGTCTTCTTTTAAATAGGAAATAAGAATTGAATGAAACAGAAATCGAAGTTTTCACAATTAAATACATTTCCGAATCATATTTAGGAGATTTTGACCCGTTGTTTCAATTTCTTCCTTAGAGCTATTGATTCTTATACCATAAGCTGAACCTAATCCTGCATCAGACACCCCAATACTAATATTAATTGCCCTCTCAAGAAGATCATCAGTTTGAGGTAGCATTCCTTTAGTATATTTTACCGGAGCTCCTTTGTAAAATGGGCATTTGAATGGACACCCTTCATCAGTTACTGTCATTTGATTTAAAAAATGTTCCATATTATTATATACATGCCATCCAGATTTAGCTACAGTTGTACAGTTTAATTTAATTGCTAAGTTATTGGCAGATTTGACATTTGGCATAAAAAATGTTAACAGAGTTCCTATGTCTCCGTCTTCTTCTAAAATTTGCCGAAACTTTATCTCATCGATATCGGAGAGGATTCTTTTTAAAAGTTCCTTATTACTATGAAGTTTATTTTTGATAAAATCTATTTTTTTTAGTTGCGCTCCCGCTACTGCAGCTGTTAGTTCATTCATCCTAAAATTAAGTCCTAAAACCGTCCTTTTTCCTTGTTCCACTCCTTGTCGAAGTGGTAAGTGGCCTTGGTCGTGAATAGCAAAAGCTCGTTTATACAAATTCTCGTCATTTGTCACAACCATTCCTCCATCACCAGCTGTAATCGTTTTATAAATATTTAGACTGAAAGCTCCCATTTGTCCATAAGTGCCTACCGATTTTCCACGAAACGAAGCGCCAAAAGCTTGAGCACAATCTTCTATTAGAATAAGGTTGTTATCTTCAGCAATTTTTTTAATTTCATCTAAATGGCCAGGATTTCCTAACATGTGCACTAACATTATTGCTTTAGTTCGCGGAGTGATTTTTCTTTTGATATCCTCAGGATCTAAGGTTAAAGTTTCGTCAACCTCAGCTAAAATCGGAACAGCTCGAGCAAATATAATAGCAGTAATACTGGCGATAAAAGTATAGCCAGGTACTATAACTTCGTCTCCAGGACCTATTTTTAAAGCCCATAATGCCGTCAATAATGCTGTAGTCCCTGAATTTACAGCCAGAGCAAAATTTACTCCAGTATAACTTGCTACTTGCTGCTCCAAGTTCCATACTTTCGCTTTAAAGTTAGGATCAGAATAATCTCCATATCGATATAAGTAACCTGACTCGATAACTTCTAAAAGTGCTTTTTTTTCTTCATTTCCAATAAGATCCATTCCCGGTCCTGGCATTTAAATCTCCATTTCAATAGATTCTTTTAAATATTAGAAAATTAATTTAAGTTAAGTAGGGTAATGATTCTTTAAAACATTATTATTGATGAATTAATTGTATTTGGGGATGTGCAAAACAGAGAAGCGAGAGGACTTCTCGACGGAAAAATAACAGATGACCTACAAATATGTGGTGAAGGAGTATACTTAAGAATTATAAGAAAAAATAAATGAAAATGGTAGATTTCTCCTATTCTATCAACATTGGATTTCGCTACTTTCTCCCTAACAATTGCGAATTTAAATTATGTTAATTATTATTATTACGATATATTTAAAGATATTAGGACTAAATTTAAACAAATCAATTTTGAGTTTTATGAAAAGTAAAAAAAAAAAATTATTTAATTTTAAAATTTCTACGCTTTTGTGATATTATAAAAATTGAAACAAAGCTTACTAATCCCATTACATAAATTATATCGTATCCTGGAATATCTGGTGTTTGAGGAGGAGGAATAAGTACCGTAACTTCTATACAATTAGAGAGAGTATCACCTACATTATTGTGTGCAACAACTATAAAGTAATAAATTCCACTAGTATATCCCGTCAAAGAAAAAGTAAGAACTCCAGTCTCAACGGATAAAACTGTTAAACTTCCGTTAATTTCGGTTATAAAAATTGAACCTAAGTAAACGGAGTAATTATTCGCTCCACTAGAAATAGTCCAAGATAAATCAAAAGTGCCATCGGTATCGGGGACTCCTGCATCTGAGGATAAGATAAAATCTCCAGGTGGCGGAGTTGGTATATCTACAATAGCTTCGATACAATTAGAAAGAGTATCACCATAGGTGTTATGAGCAACAACGATAAAGTAATAAGTTCCATCAGTATAACCACTCATAGCAAAAGTAAGATCCGTTATTCCAAACCCTAAAAGGATTAAACTTCCATTAATTTCGGTAATACATTTTGAATATCGGTAAACGGAGTAAGTAAGAGCTCTATCAGAATTTGTCCACGATAAATCAAAAATACCATCGTCATCTGGTGTTCCTCCATTAGATGATAACACAAAGTCTCCAGGTTGAATACCTACAATAATCCCTATAGAATTGGAAAGAGTATCACCGTAATCATTATGGGCTACAACTATGAAATAGTATATTCCATTAACGCTTATATTTAAAGCAAGAGTAAGATCTGTTATTCCACTTTCTAACAGGGTTAAACTTCCATTGATTTCGATAATAAATTTCGAATATTGATACACGGAGTAAGTAAGAGCTCTATCGGAACTTGTCCACGATAAATCAAAAATACCATCGTCATCCGGCGTTCCTGCATTTGATAATAATATGAAATCACCAGGTGGAATACATACAACAACTTCGATGCAGTTTGAAAGAGTATCTCCGTAATCATTATGAGCTACTACTATGAAATAGAATATTTCATTATTACTTATACTCAAAGGAAGTGAAATATCGGTTGTTTCGTCGATTAAAAGAGTTAAACTACTATTTATATTGGTAATAAATTTCGAATATTGGTAGACGGAGTAATTAATAGTTCTATCGGAATTTGTCCACGATAAATCAAAAAGACCATCATCATCTGGTGTTCCTGCATTGGATGACAATATAAAATCACTAGGTGGAATACCTACACCAACCTCTATGCAGTTTGAAAGAGTATCTCCGTAATCATTATGAGCTACAACTATAAAATAGAATATTTCATTAGTACTTAGGCTTAAAGGAAGTGAAAGGTCGGTAGTTTTGTCTAATAAAAGAGTTAGACTTCCATTAATTTCTGTAATATATTTTGAATATTGGTATACAGAATAATTATTTGCTCCATCTGAATTTTCCCATATTAAATCAAAATTGCCATCATCATCTGGAATTCCTGCATCAGTTGATAATGCAAATTTGCCTGGAATGGGCCCTTTAATAAACATTAAACAAGTTTCACCAGTACCTTCTTTTCCATAAGTAATCACGTTTTCATCTTGAAGTAATGACGCATAGTAATAGTTCCCAAGCTCAGCTGGTATTAGATATTCAAATGTGTCAGAATTTCCGGGTAATACATCAGGATCAACTTCATCATAGATAAAATTTCCAAGATCATCCTTTGCGATTTCAAAATGGAAACCTGTTATATCTTTATCAACTGGAGGTTTAGGATCACCCAAATATAATATGGAATTATCTAGAGTTATATTTAATAAAACTTCTTCTCCGGTAGTATCATTCTTTATAAGTAAATCTATTTGAAGCGCAATGTTTCTCTGTGGGAGCTTTAAAACATCTACAGGATCATCTGAATGGGAGTAAAAATCAATAAGTCCTAAAAGGCTATGATCGTTTTCTAAAATTTTATGAGTATCATTAATTTCGAATAATATAAAATCATTATCATTATTCATAATTTTTGGATATACTTTTAATGACATAATCATACCTTGAGGAACTTCTCCTGAGAATTGCATATCTATTTTGTTGTTGTCTGAATATATTGATCCCCTATCGTAATCGGTCATTGATTCATAAGTATACACGCTTTCTGGGAAAGTCATTGATTCAAGAAAAACTCCTGAAGATGCTAATTCTTGATTTACTTCAATTTCATATGAAGAATGTTCATAAAAATTTCCATCAATATCCAAATCTTCTATTACTTTGAGTAGAGCCCCAGTAAAAGTACGGTTAATGAAATATGGTTCTAATACTCCAAATCCTTGAAATTCTGGTATGGGATCAGCTGTAAAAGTGAAGTCAAATTCATCGTTTGGAATATCTAAAAAGAAATTTTTAGTTAAATCATATTCATAGAATTTAATTGGGGTGGAGGAATATCCTGAACCAACAGTTCCTAACTTATTTACATCATCACTAAATGTTTCATAAATAAATAAAGGATAAAAATCTGTATCAGGTTGACTAGCCGCTTTTGAAAATGTACCGAAAAAAGCATCAGGCTCGTCATATCCACTTCTATTCGCAAGTAAAATATTGTTCCCTAGAATTTCTGAATCTTGAATGTCATGAAAGGGTGTCCATAAGTAACGACTATCGTTAATTTCACCTAAAATAATTTGCATATGTTTCTTAGAAACATCACCCAATCCAGCAAATTTTCCACCAATACTTGAAGTTCCAAAACATAGCAATTCTTCATTAGGCTGCAAGTATTTAACGTTGACAAAACCTCCACCCTTAGAGGGTTCTGTTAAGATCGATTTCTCAAGATAACCTGTCCCATCAGCAAAGTCCACATAATAATTTACCATGTTAAAATCAGTCTTGTCTGTTTGTATTGTCATTTGTGACGATAAAATATTCTTAGATTTCATTACAACAAAAATATCCGTGCCAGGAGTTGATGTATACCAATTATCTCCATTAACTAAAAGGTTCCCATTATCATATAATTCGACAAATGGAGAATCCCATTGAGAAGCATCAATACTATCATAAATTCCCCCTAGAATCCCTATATTCTTAAATATAGGAGAACCTCCGTTAGATTGATAGGGTAAATTGTAAACTTTACCAAAAGCAACTGGAACAGTTGCACCACTTCCATTATCTGGAGCAATCCAATTATATTTTGCTTTGACATTGGTAATGTAGACAACTGTCCATGTAATGGATATAGAAAAACTTGCCCTATAACGAACAGATAAAGGAAGATTTAAACTTCTTATTCTTGCATGTACAAAGTATGGATCATTAAAACTCCCTGGATAGGATGATTGGGAACTTGAAGCTACCACTGATTCTCCGGGAACTAAATAATTATAAACTTTTTGTACACCATCTACCCATATCCAAAATTCACCGTGGTCTCCAAAAAGATCAAACGGAATACTAAAGGAATAAATAAAATCAGTTCTTATATTAACTATTTCAAAGTAAGGATTACCATAAAGAATTGGTAATTTCGATAAATCACAGCCTTTATCAAATTGATAGAGTCCTTTTGAGAGATCAACAGTAAGAGAGAGAGAATCAGTACAAGTATATTCTAATACTACAGAAACACTAGCATCTGATTCGTAATTTGTATCACTGGATGCGAGGAACTTATCGTTGATATCAAAATACGGGAAAGGTTCAATAAACTTACTTCCACTCAAATCATAGTCGGGAATAATATAGCTAGATTCGATTTCATTTTGTTTTTCATCTTCGGCGATACTTGAATTACTCTGCGTATTTAAATCAATTGCGTAAAAGCTTTGAAATGCTAAAATTCCAGGTATTAGAAGTAATACCGTTAAAAATATAATTAATTCTCTATTTTTTTTTCTATTGGATTTCAATTTATTCGCCTTAAATTTTTTTTTAAATTATGTTTGTAATAGTAAATACAAGTTTTCTATATAAAACCATTAGGACTAATTTTTTACTTTTTTGAAGAAATGAAAAAAATAAGTGTTTCTAAATATTGGATCAATTGCTCAGAACTTATGTACTGTTTTGAATATGTGAAATTAAGCTATATCTTAAATAGAAATATTAGTTTATTCACATATAATTAATAAATATATAGACTCCGTTTTTAAAGCAGATTTAATATTTCATCCAATAACAAAATTGAAAAGCATTAAATGATAGTAATAAATTCGAATATAATTCGACTCATATAATTTAGAGCCAGAATCCAAATACAGACTCCCTTTTTTGAGATTAACATTAATTCTCCTTTCATTTCATTATCGTAATTAAGTACTTCAGAAAAAAAGGAGAGAGGAGTTTTGATTTATTTTAATGTTTTAATTTAATTATTTTCAAAAAATTTGCATAATTTAAAGGATATCTTACCTCTTTATAAAAAAAAATAAATTTTTTTTCAATGGTTAATTCTTTAAATTGAAAAGCAATTGAAAATTTTTATAAGTGTTTGCTATGGTTGAAAATAATAAAAATAATAAAAATGATGAAAAACCGGAAATAAAAGAAGAAGACAAGAAAAAGGAAGAGAAAAAAGAGGAATCTGAGACCAAGACCGACGCTGAAGAGTCAAAAGCAAAATTCACATTTAAATGTACTCGATGCGATAAGTGTTGTTTAGCTCGTGGACCGATACCGATAACCTTTTGGGATCTTGAATTATGGGCTAGGAATGGTGTTGTTGCGAATTTTTTACCATATATGGAGATATATAGTAAACCAGATGGAGGAATTGATTTGATCCTAAAACCTTTACCACCTCCTCCAAAAGAAGGTGAAGAAGAAAAGCCACGTGACCCATTTGGTGGAGTTCCAATAGAAGATTTACTAGAAGTTAAGTGTCCCCTCTATAACAAAGAGAAAAAAGAATGTTTAGTATATGACAACCGACCTCTAAGTTGCAGAACTTATCCGTTAGAATTTGATGGAAAAAATTTCACTGTTGTCGATGTAGAATGCCCAGGAATAGGTGAAGAAGGGATGACAAAGGAAGAATTAAAGGACATGAGAGACACAGCGAAACAGATGTTTTATGAGCTTACTCGCATGAGGATCGCATTACCTGTTTTAAGTCAATTAATATCTCAGAAAGTAATGATGGATTTAATGAAGCAAAACATGGAAGCGATGTCGAAAATGAGCGATGAAGATCGAACAAAACTCGATGAGATTTTAAAGAAAGGACAAGAACCACAACCAGAATAATTTTCTTTTTTTTATATTATCAGAATTGTACAAATACACATCATGTAAGATGGATACTATAACTGTTAAAAATTCTTTAATCAAAATCGTACTAGGAGATATAACAGATTTAGGTACTGATGTTATAGTCAATGCTGCGAATGCTCAACTAATACTCGGTGGTGGAGTAGCGGGTGCGATTCGACGGAAAGGAGGTCCAAAGATTCAAAAAGAATGCAATGAAATTGGGGGGACTTTCGTGGGTGGAGCTGTTATTACAACAGGAGGGAATTTAAAAACTAAACACATTATTCATGCCGTTGGTCCTAGGATGGGTGAGGGTGATGAGGATACTAAACTAACAAATGCTGTTCTAAATAGCCTAAGATTGATGGACGAGCATGGGTTAAAAACTATCTCGTTTCCAGCTATATCAACTGGAATTTTTGGATATCCTATCGATAGATGTGCAAAGTTATTGATCTCTACCACAAAAAAATATCTTGTTGGAGAAACTCAAATAAAAGAAGTTATTTTTTGTTTATACTCAAATCCGGATTACGAAGTTTTCAGAAAGGAGTTAAATTGAATTTAAAACAAATGTTTTTTATAAAAAATTTTAATACATGATTCTAGTACAAATTAGTAAAAATGAAGATTTAAAAATTAGAAATAGATTATTTTTTTAACTCCATTTTTAATCACTTAATTTTCATTTTTCTCTTTTTTTAATTGTAATCTTTTATTTATAGATTATGTAGCTCTTAGTAGAAAATCATCCGTATTTATTGGTTAATGACAAATAACGATAACCTATAAATCCTTTATATAAAGAGATCAATTTTAGTAATAATTTTATTAGGTACCAAAAACTTAAAAAAAAAATAATAGAAAAATAAAATTTTAGTGATTTTGCGATGGAGGAAGAAAAACCAAGCTTTCGCTACATCAAGTTTTTCGAAGAAGTAAGATCTAATGATGTGGGTATTGTTGGAGGAAAAAACTCTTCTTTAGGAGAACTCCTTTCTTTTGGAATCCCAGTACCATTAGGATTTGCTGTTACAGCTGATGCTTATGATTATATTTTAGAAACTAATTATTTTAGGATTAAAAACGAAGAGATAACGTTAAAGAATTACATTAAACGAGATATTGATAGAATTGCAGAGGAACTTAAAAAAGAGGATATAAAATCAATTCAAAAGGTAGATAAATTTTGCGCTGATATCCGGTACGTAATCGAACAAGCAAAAATACCCGATAGTTTGGCTGACGAAATAATAGAAGCATACCATATTTTGGTGGATCGAATCGGTGGTGAAAGCACTTTTGCAATTAGAAGCTCTGCGACTGCGGAAGATTTGCCTGATGCGTCTTTCGCGGGTCAACAAGATACACACTTAAATATTTCTGGAGAAAAACAAATTTTAGAATACATCCTTAAAGACATGGCTTCAATTTTCACAACTAGAGCTACGATGTACAGAGAAAGAGCTGGTTTCGATCACTTTACCGTTAAATTAAGTGTAGGCGTGCAAGAGATTGCTGGAGGGTTAAAAGGCGTAAAATCCTCGGGTGTTATGTTTACTGAAGATCCAGATTCGGGAAATCCAAATGTAGTTGTGATTAGGGGAACATGGGGTCTAGGAGAACTCATCGTACAAGGTGTCGAAGCAGGTGACGAATTCATCGTTTTTAAACACGGTCCAAAGCTAAAGGTTATCAGTAGAATTTTGGTAAAAAAAGAACAGATGATGATTTTTGACACTGAAAAAGGAGGAACTATAACTCTTCCTGTCGAACAAGAAAGGCAGAAGCAGTTTTGTTTAAGCGAAGATGAGATTAGAGTTTTAGCAGAATATGCTATCAGAATACGATTACACTACGATCGACGTATGGATATCGAATGGGCTCTAGGATATGACGGAAAGATTTATATCGTTCAAGCCCGACCTGAAACGGTTCATTCACAGAAAGGTGACACTGAAGAAATCTTTTATCTATTAGAGGATCCTTTAATATTAACTAATAAAGGCTTATTATTAGAGAATAAAGGAACAGCAATAGGACGTAGAATCGGTTATGGAAAAATTAAGGTAATTGAATCAATCAATGATGCTCATTTATTAGAAGATGGGGATATACTGGTTACGAAAGAGACAAATCCCGATTGGACCTCTTATATGCAAAATTTAGGTGGAGTTATTACTGAGCGAGGAGGACCAACTTGCCATGCTGCTATTGTCTCTCGTGAATTAAACATTGCTTCCATAGTCGGGGCAGACAATATTATAGGAATCATAAAAGAAAAGCAAAGGGATGGTCTTGGAAACGTCACTATTGACTGTAGTGAGGGGAAACCACGTATCTGGCTTAAAGATGTAGAATATGATTTTGATTCTATAGAATTTGCACAACTACCAAGTACAAAAACTCAAGTTCTTGTAAATTTAGGAATTCCCAAAGGTGCATTATCTTCAGGCAAATATCCCGATGGTACTGGTTTAGCAAGGTTAGAATTTATTATAAACGATGAGATTCGTATTCATCCTAATGCGCTGATCGAGTTTGATTCACTAGTTATGAGGTATGGGGTTCTTTTAGAACATAGAAAGAAAATTGAGAACATCAAGAAGAGCGATCTATACCACAAAGATCCATTTAATAAAGAAATTTTGAAATTAAAGGAAACTCTTGATAAAATTAGGGAAATTACATTTGGTTATGAAGACAAAGAAGAATTTTATATAGAGAAGCTAGCGGAAGGAATTGCAACTATTGCTGCTGGAGTTTGGAAGGAATTACCTAACGGAGAAATAGCTGAGTGCGTAGTAAGATTATCGGATTTTAAAACCAATGAATATGCAAATCTAATCGGTGGATGGATATATGAAGGGGAAGAGAATAACCCAATGCTTGGATTTAGAGGATGTTCGCGTTATGTCCACGAGGATTTCCAAGAAGCTTTTATTTTAGAATTGAAAGCAATTAAAAAAGCGAGAGAATGGGGATTAATCAATATAATTCCAATGCTCCCATTTTGTAGAAGTCCTAAAGAAGCGAAAAAGATTATTGAAATAATGGAAAACGAAGGATTAGTTAGAGGTCAAGATGGTCTTAAGGTCTATGTAATGGCTGAAATTCCTTCGAATATAATATGTGCAGATATCTTCTGTGATTATTTTGACGGTTTCTCGATAGGTTCAAACGATCTTACTCAATTAACTTATGGTGTAGGTAGAGACAACGAAAAAATGATCCCCCTTATGAACAATTACGATTATAACACAAATAGCGAATCGATTCGAAGATCTGTAAGTCATCTGATTAAAACTGCCCATGAACGCAATAGAAAAGTCGGTATTTGCGGTCAAGCTCCAAGTGATGATCCAGAATTTCTAAGATTTTTAGTTCGGGAAGGCATCGATTCTATTTCACTTAACTTTGACACATTTGCGCAAGGACGAATAAATACTTGGCGTACAGAGATCATTGAAACTAAATTACCAGAAGAGAATCGAGCAAACACATATCTGTTTTTGGATAAATGTGATAATCTAATTGAAAATATAAGAATCCCTCGAGGCAAATTAAGAAATATGGTAAGAAAGCAAAGAAAAAAGGTTGAACCGAGGTTAATAGAAATAACAGATAAATTTAATTATGTTTTCTCAGAGATATCTGATATATCTTATAATTTCGTTAAAGATTTGAATCAAGCTGGAAGTGTAGCGTTTAGAGAAATATACGATAGATACTATGATCAGTTAACTACTTTCGAAGAGGAAATTCCAAAATTAACGAAAAAAATCCGTGAATTTGGAATTTTTTAGATTTTTATTAAAATTATTTTACTATTACTCTATGTTTATTAGAAAAACAAAAAAATTAAATTTTAATTAATATTTAAAAAGGTCAATTAATAGAGAATTTTATTAGTATTTTTTTTAGATTAAATTTAAAAGTGAGATGGTTATGCCGAGGGGACCAGAATTTACTGAAGAAATTTTGGACGCATTTTCAAAAGTGGATTATTTACTTAATGGAATGATTAATGATCGAGGCGTTCCAAGAAATATAAAACGTGTAGCTCAAAAAGGAATCGACGAATTAAAGCGTGAAGATGATTCTCCCGCAGTTCTTGCCAGTAGTGTGATGTATATGATTACAGACTTATCTCAAGATGCAAATATTCCATTTCATTCGCGAACAACTATTTATCGGATAATTTCACTCTTAGAAAATATTAAAGATTAAATTTATTATTTTAATCCCTTCTTATTTGTATTTCAGACACAAATTTGGATATTATATAAAAAGCTCTCTCTTGGGAAGGTGGTCTAGCTTGGAATGATACTGTAACCTATGGGTTTCAGCATTAATCTCGGTTCGGAACTGAGAGGTCGGGGGTTCAAATCCCCCCTTTCCCATTTTATTGAGGGAATGTTGATATAAAATCGTTAATTTTAACTTTTTCAATCTAAAAAGCGTTAATATTTATATTTTTACTCGATAATTATATTAAGAAATTTTTAATTTTTTGTATATAGTAATATCTCCTTATTATGGAAGCAAAACTAATAAATGGAATATTATACACTGAATTGGACGATGAGCTTGGGCCAAATCCATTTGTATGGTTAGGAGATATGCCCCCATTAAGTAGACTTCATATTAGTGTTAAAACAATTACAGTTCTATCAGGAGAGAGTGGTCTTATTCCAGACTCGTTAGTAATTCTTCCATTTCCTTCTTTGAATTTAAAGGGATTAATAAAATATGTACAATGGAATGAAAAATCGAAGCGAGGAGGAATTGGTCAAGGAGCAATTACCTTGTTATTTAAGGAATCTGACGATGTTATCTTTTATAAATATTTGAATTATTTTGAAACTCCATTTGAAGAAGTGGCTGAAAAAATAATAAATTTGCAGAAATCAAAAGCTCCAAGAGAGAACCATATAGATATTTTAAATGAGTTTTTCTTTACTATTGACCAATTCTTAACCGAGTTTAAAAATAACGAAATTGCCGAAGAGAATGCTAAAGCTTTTCCCAATCAAAAAATAAAAGAAGCTAATTTAATTAATTATAAATTTAAAATCATTATTTGTGGCGACCCTTCTGTCGGGAAATCTTCATTAATATTAAGATTTACCAACAACGCGTTTCGAAGGCATTATATCCCTACGCTTGGCGTTCACGTTTCGGATAAGATATTTCAAGTTAAAGATTCTTATATACAATTGGTTTTATGGGATATCGCCGGGCAGCAGAAGTTTCAAAATATGAGACAGCAATTTTATTTAGGATCTGATGGTTTATTCCTTATATTTGATTTATCAAAACCAAGCTCATTAGAAAGCGTTTCAAATTGGTATTATGATATTCAAAACCAATTAACAAATAGACCCGCTTTAACAGGTTATGTTATCGGTAATAAAAAAGATATTGCCCAATCTTTCGAGAGCATGTCTGAAAAAGGGTCTGATATTGCGAGTTACCTTAATTTAGGATACATTGAAACTAGTGCTTTAACTGGTGAAAATGTTGAATATGCCTTTTATACAATAGCAGAATCGCTTTATAACTCATTACAATAAATTACGTTAAAATAATGATCGTGAAACATAAATTCAGGATATAAATTATAATTTTTGTTGAAGCATTTGTCAGTTTAAGAAAGATAATTGGTTTGGGAGCTATAATCCAATTAATTTTTTAAACCCAGGTGGTTCACTCCCCTCGTCTATTGCGGTTATTTTAAAGTCTATGCCATATTCATCTCGGATTTCCGGGGCTTTTTGTGTCGCAATGAACTTTTTTCTAATACTTGCTTTTTCTCCTTGCCAAATCCATATTTCTTTTTCCTTGGAATCCACGATTATGAATATAAAAAATGTATCTAAAGCCGTGTAGATGGGGGCATCTAATAGGTCTATTTCATCAAAATTTTCCTCTTCTTCATTAATCATAAACACTAAAAACTGCTCTTCTAATGCACTCATATTTCCTCCAGAGATTGGATTTTACAAAAATGTATATTATTATTATTCATACCTTTTTTTTAAGCTTTGTTATCCAATTAATGTTTTGAGAAGAAATTCATCCTCATATTATGATAAAGATTTCGAGTTTATTCATGTAAAACGCTAGTAACCAAATTAAAGTAGCATGTATAATACCTAATGGGAAGATAATTATGCTAGGAGTATCGAAGGGGAATGCCATATAAATCGTGTATGCAATCAACATATGAATTAAATAAAAGATAAACGCATTCTTCCCCACAACGCTGAATATCCTCTCTTTTTTAATGAAATTATATTTTACTCCCCATTCTTCAAATATAAAATACAAGAGATAGTATAGTATAGAAGCAACTCCCACGCTAATTAAAATATAGGGCAACGAAATATAGGGTCTACTTATTCCCCAAACGAAACTAGATCCAATCCCAATTAGTAGACAAATAAACCCTCCATACAAGAAATAGTGCTTTACATATTCCTTACCCTTCCCTAAACCCTCAGCTAAAAACGAAGATAATATCATCATAGAACCCCATGAAAATACTCCTAAAATTCCTCCTTCTATCGATTCGTATATTATTACGCTTGCTGGTGTAAGTAGAATTAACTGATGTAAAACCATAAAAATTATGGCGAACACTAGCTTCACATATGGTTTTAATTCAATTAGAGGTAATAACATTAATCCTGAAAACCCTAAAACTTGAAGGGTACCCCATCGAAAGTAAAATCCGTCGAAATCGATATAAATAGTTAATAGTAAGCCTATACCAATGAAAATTAAAAATCTACGGATAAATCTTGATGATGCTCTTTTCTTCCCAACTTTTTCAACACGCCGTTTATATGAGATATTCATATTAAGTGCCAACATAAATACAAAAAAAGGTGCCACCAAATCAACATAAGTTAACCCATATTCCCCAGCATGCTTAGTCCAATCAGGAACATCATCATAGGGATGAAAAGTGTTAAGAAAAACCATTAGAAGGATTGTTAACCCTTTAAATACATCTATGCTTAAAATCCTTCTATTTTGATTAGTAGGAGTATTTTCCTCTTTAGTCAAATCTCTGCGAAATTATAATTCAATTAAAAATTAAAAGAGAAAATTTAGTTAAAAGTTTTATTAGCTAATATATTATGCCATTTCTTTTTTATAGATTTAATTTCAAAATACTGGGATAATTAATCCAAATATTTAAAGAAATTCTATTCTTTAATAAAAACAAAAATATAGAGAAGAAAATCATGCCGATTGTTGGAATAGATTATGAAAAATGTAACGGTTGCCGATTATGTATTCAAGAGTGTCGATTTTATTTCTTAGATGAAGCCAAAAACAAGGTTCTTTTTGAAGATTTAGACAATATGTGTAGTCTTTGTGGGCATTGTATAGCAGTCTGTCCACAAGATGCAATAATTTACGAAGATTTTGGAGATGAGGTGTTCACATTTGAAGGGATTGAAAAACTCGATTCTATCGTACCATATGACAATCTGTATAAATTTCTAAGAGCTCACCGTTCTATAAGACATTACAAAAAGAAAGAAGTGCCGAAAGATACTTTGAAAAAAGTCATAGATATTATGCAATATGCTCCAACAGGCAGCAATCTCAGGTATGAAAAGTACGTGATTGTATCTGATCGCGAAAAACTAAAGAGTTTATCAGATATGGTAATTGACACGTTGCTAAATACACTTGGCATGAGAGCCCAATATGAGAAATCTTTTGAAGCTCAGAAAAGAGATTATGAAATTCCCCTATTTTTTGATGCCCCTCATGTGATATTTGTGTCTTCCATGCTGGATATGCAACTTGCAGATCATAACATTGGAATTATCATTACTTACGGTAGACTCGCAGCACAATCCTTGGGCTTAGGTACATGTTGGAACGGTTATATTAATATTGCATCTCAATACAACAAGAAAATAATGAAACTAGCTGGTGTTAGAGGCAAACGTATGGGAGCTTTCATAATTGGTTATCCTAACATAACCTTCAAACGAGCTCCTCCACGATCACGAAAACCGGTAAAGGGATTGGATATAGATCAATAATGATTTTCAGAAAATTTATTTTCTATCTTATATCGAAATATTGATTTTAATTTATATAATCGCTCTGAAGAATTAGTTAGTTCGTTAATTACTGATTTCGACGCATATATTGGTATATCAAATTAAAAGAAAATAAAATTAAAAAAAAGATTTATACATTATTTTTCTAATTTGGTATTTTTACTCCACATTCCCCACAATAGCTAGCTCCTTTTGATACTCTAGCTCCACACATAGGACAAAATTCAATAACACTTACAGGTTGTTGTTCTTGATTAGGCGGAGAGATTGGTTGAAAATCTTGAGATACAGGAGCGCTTGGTTCAATTTTCATTCCCCTATCAGCAGCATTACTTAGACCAAAATATCCTATTAGTTGGAGTATCCATCCTATTATAATAGTTATTATTAAAAAACCTAGTGCCCAGGATAAAGCTCCCGATCGTAATTTCTCTACCATAGTAGTAGTATCATATTTGATTCTTTCTGGGAACATATCTTTACTATGGTATATAAAAAGTTTTAAATTATCCCAAGCACCTACTTCAATAATACTGCCAATAATCATAATTACAAATCCAATTATAAATACTATGATCGCAGGTGTGAATATCCACCCAGAAAAAGGTCCTAAATAAAAAGGAAAGTGAATAGGACCGATTATTAGGACAATAGATATCAATGCTGCTCCAACATGAACTGTCATTGAGCCAATTAATTTAAAAATACTTGCTGTTATATATCTTGAACGAAAGCTATTAAGATATGGGTCCTTCAGTTCGTGATTTATGTAATTAATATCACTTAGGGCGACCATGGTCAAAATAAATTGAATAGGAATTATAATGAATGCTAAATACGGAATCATTACAAAAATTAAGAGAACTCCTACACTTCGAAGACCTTTAGTGAAATTAAGCCATTTCAATTCTAAGTTAGAAATTGTCATTTATACATTCACCTATATTTATGTAAATCTTTTTTCCTTATTATATATATTTTTAGGAGTCCAATTTTTAAAATAAGACTACACCAAGAAGCTTTAAAATTCTATAAAATTACTTACTCCCTAAAAAAATAAAGTTAAGAGAATATAATATAATAAATTTAAAATACTTTAAACTCTAATTAGAATTATATTTTCAAAAAAATATAATAAAAAAAATACTTTTAAAAGCTTAGGCGAATAATTTGACAGAAATTTTATTTACATTAGTATTTCCTCTGGTATTACTTTTAATTTTAATAATTATTTTCATTAGCGGAATCTTTAAGGAGAAAGCAAAACGAGAATTTATGAGTTGTGATGATTTCATAAAAGATTGGCTTAAAGATCACGGACAAGCTCATAAAGTAGACGAGCAATTTGCAAAAATGAAAAAAGATCCATCGGGAAAACTTTATATGCCGATAACATATGAAGGAGCAAAAATCTTTATAAAATTGGGTTTAACTCCAAATCAAGTATCATTAATGGGACTAATTTTGTCATTTTTCATATTTTGGGGGGTGATAATGGCTAGTGTGGGTCATACACTTGATTTAATTACTCAACAACCATTATATGGATCTTGGTTTATGGCTCTAGCAGTACTTGTACTCTATACAGGTATTAGTGATGGGATTGATGGAGCAATAGCGAGATTATTAGATATTAAATCAAAAACTGGTGCTTGGTTAGATAATATAATAGATCGAGTAAGTGATATTTTAACTCTGGTGTGCTTCGTTCCGACAAGTTTGTTGATTTATCCCTCTTATGGACTTGATTTTACTTGGATGGTTTGGACAAATATATTCCTTATTTTTATTTATGAGTATATGAGAGCAAGACATGAAGGTTTGGGTTTACATGAAACAAAACCGTTTATTGGTGAGAGAATAACACGAGTATTAGTTAGTGTTACATTTTTTGCAATTTATGGTGTTTCAAGTCTCACAGTATTACTAACTAATTTAGTTAATCCTTCTGCTACAATCTGGAATAGTTCTCACATGTGGGTAATTACATGGAGTATGCTCATTTATCAAATTAGTATATTAGTTATTATGGTGCTTTCAATGATTCTCTTTGCTAAATATATCTGGAAAAACCTAAAGAAGATCGAAAAAGTTAATATAGAGTAGAGTAAAAAATCGTAAAAAAGTGTTTGAAAAAGATGAAGCTGTACAGATATTTATTATACGGTTCTGTTTGGTTAGTATTTTTTGTTCTAATATATATATATTTTCCACCTTTTTGGTCTTCTGGGATTAAAGTAGCATTTGACGCATTTTTAAGTGCTCCTTTAACTTATTGGTGGTTTATATTTCCACTAATTGGGTTAATTATGTTGTTAGGACTTGTTCTTTATTATGGAATACATTTCACCGCATCATTTGGGAGTGGTTATAAACCAAAAACACCATATTATGAAAAAATTAGTATACTAATTGCTTCTAAAAATGAAAAGGTATTACTAGAAAGAACATTGGATTCCATTGTTAATTCAGATTACCCTAAAGAAAAAATCCAAATAATAATAATAACTAGTGGCTCTACAGATGATACTACAGAATATTCAAATAATTTTTCTAGAGAACATAGTGAAATTGATATAGAAGTTTTATCGAAGAATTTGCCTAAAAAGGGAAAACCTCCAGCGCTCAATTATGGTTTAGAATACGTAAAAAATGATATTGTAATTCTATATGATTCAGGGTGCATTTTAACACCTAATTCTCTTAAAAATCTGATATCTCCTTTTCATCAAGACAAGACTGACGCAGTTATTGGCCCTGTTCTAGTTAAGAACTGGAAAGACAATAAACTCACTAAGGGAATATTTTTAGATTATGGTATGGTTTCTGGTGGTGGTTTACTATTTGAAGTTAAAAATAGACTAGGATCTTCTGCCTATTCATTTGGACGGAATTTCGCAGTTAGAACAAAATATCTTCGGAAATATGGAGGTTTTAACGAAGATTCAATGACGGAAGATCTTTATCTCTCTATACTTTTAAATTTAGATGGCGTACTAATTCGATTTTCGCCTAAAGCTAAGATTTATGAATATGTCCCAAATAGTTGGGAGATTTTAGTAAAACAACGTACTCGTTGGCTTGCTGGATTTATATTTGATATGCCTCAGTTAATGACAATGAAGAGCGAATATAAAGATGGTAAAAAATTAATAATCGCAAGAAATATGACAATGATGGTTTTAGCAAATATGGATACATGGATTCCAATAGAAATCGGATTTGCAATATTTCAATTTTTGATTGGAGAACATTACTTACTCATTTGGACTCTGTCTTGTTTATTTTTTCAATTTGGCTTCATATTTAATGCTATAAGAAAATATTGCGATAAGCATTACAGCCTTATTTTCTTTTTCCCAATAAGTGGTATTATTCATCTTTATATGTTTTTACGACAATTTAAACTTCCCAAAGAAATAAGTTGGGAAAAAACACCAATGCTATTAGAACGCGAAGAAGCGGAAATATTAGCTTTATCTAATATGTAATAATTCTTTTATTCTTTCTTTATTTTATATTTATATACCTATCAAAGTTATTTGAATTAGGATTATAGATTATTATATTTTTAGGAGGGAACTATATTGTTCCTTAAATTTCATGATCTCTTACCGGAAGAATTAAAAACAAAGTATTTTGACTTTAAGCTCCGTGATTACCCGGACGATGAATTTTGTAAAGAATTGTTAAAACAAACTAACTTATCCTATAATAATTGTAAGTATTATAGGGATAAAATTTGTAACAAGTTCGATTTTACAATTCCTGATGAAATATCGATTGATAATTTAGAAACAATCCCTTATATTCCCACAGATATTTATAAAAAATCAGGAAATCGAACCCTAAACCTATCAAAAGTACCTCTTGAGAATATAGCACTCTTTTCTTGTTCATCTTCTACTACAGGAGATCCTTCGATAGTTCCCCGAACATTAGAAGATTATGATCAATTGCAGTATAATTCAATTAAGGTTTTTACAGAATTTTTTGGATGGGAAAAATTAAAAACGGACTCTAAAAGATGTGTCGCTTTTAATTTCTCGCCAGATCGCTTATTCATGTCAGTAATGGCAAAAAGAAGTGCTAAAGGATTTGAATATGTTGACAAAACTCGGTACTATACAGCATGCATGAATAAACCTTGGGAATTTTATGGATATGAAGAATATTTGGTAAAAATGAAAATTTTAAAAACAATATGGGCAATTATATCAACTTTTTCACTGAGAGGGGGCTTCATTTTGGATGTTACTAAAATGTTGAAAATGATAAAAAAAATTAAAGAAACGGGACATTGGAAAAATACCGAGGTAAGTAAAATTTTATTTGGTGGAAGTCCACTCTTAATGAACAACATGTTTGAGAAGAGATTGTTAAAAGAAAATGTATTTATTGATCTTGATGGAACATCTCTTGTCGGTTGTGGTGGTGGTGGATGGGATGGTGTTAAAGGGGAAGCAAAGATGGATGAAGTAAATAAAAGTAGATTCATTGAATATTATGAAAAAGTGTTTAACATTAAATCAAAGGATATTAGGGATATTTATGCATTTACAGAGGGTCCTACACTTTTTGGAGGTCATTGGTCTGAGAAATATCAAGATTTTTTACTACACTGTCCTGATACTGCTCGAATAATTGTAAGGGATCTTGAAAATTTAGAACCCGTTAATAATGGAGAAGAAGGACTTTTGGAAGTTCTTACACCTTATGGTGTTAATGGTACTATAAATCAAGCAGTCTTAGTTGATGACATTGTAGAATTAATCTCAATAAATAAGTGTCCTGAGTGTGGTTATAAAGGAGCTACCTTTCGAATAATAGGCAGATTAAAAAATGCCCAAGGAAAAAGCTGTTCTTCTTTAATTAATTGGATTTATTAGCTCTTTTTTTATTTCTTCAAATCGCTCTAGATTAGAAATAATTTTGATTATAAAGAAAAGAAATAATGAATTTTAGATTCCATAGAAACTAGAAATCATCATTAGAAAAATTAGCATAATTATCAATATTATAGAAACTACTACAATAGGTATACTATTAATGACAATTCCAAATATCGCAAACACACTTCCAACCTTCTCAAAAGTATTTATCGGTTCAGATTTTCTAGCTTTACTACAATTTGTTCTAGAAAGTATCCCAAATACTAAGCCCGTAATATTAAGAATTACAGCTATAATTAACCATAGCGCTCCAAAAGAAGAATAAGAATAATAATAAGAATATGGCATTAAAACTCCCATTAGACTTGTAGCCCCAAAAGTAAAACCGACACCTGCTAAAGCAAGCGATACAAGCGCGAAGGCAAAGCACATTTTTGAATGAGGTCCTGGCCCTCCTACTTTAATTGTTTTTGACTGGTAAACGGGAACTGATTTAGCTGGTGACAACACTTGCTTTTCTTCAGCTCTTACTTGAGGAGCTTCAGGAGGAGGAGTGGATAGGATAACACTTCCACAGCTTGCACAAAACTTTTGGTTTTGGGATTTTAACGTTTCCCCACAATTTGGACAAAACATAATCTCACTTTAGAATTTCGTTTAATAATAATTAAGATTAATTACTATTTAATAATATTATAAATTTGTCAAATTTAAAAGATTTGATCAAAATTTCTATATGTCATGTTATAGTTAGGAGATGAGATTGTAATAAAATCTGCTAGGTTCTATAAATGTTTTATAGATATTTTAGACTAAAAAAAAGAAAAAAGAAAATTATTCATCTAAAAGTCTATATTTTTTCAATCCTTCCTTCATATCAGCTTGAAATGCACCGGGAGTCCCTTCTAGGAACGCGTTAGTTATATCTTGATTTTCAACTATTAGCGAAGTTCTTTTATTAGCTTTCTCTTCTGCAAGTGAAGAAATTGCCATTTTTGCCATCTGCTGAAACTGAGGAGGGGATAATTGTATGAGATCATCAAAAATTCTCTCTGTTTCCTGATTCCATTTTAAACCAGATTTACTTATTTCCTTTGGTTTAGCTGATTCGAGCCCAAATTCGCGACTGGTCACAATATCATCCATATATTGTTTTATTGATTCTATATCTTCTAAATCAATGTAAGATTCACCATTTATATTATTTTTACTATCGTACAAATCAATTATTGCATGATTATCTAATATATGTATTTTATTTAAATCAAATACTGTACGCTCTTTAATCTTACCATCTCTAAGCAT